>ONQZ01000041.1 GCA_900320095.1 uncultured Lentisphaerota bacterium | reverse complement strand
CGAAGGGCGCGAAACACGTCAAAAAATGAGGGCAAGTCCTCAACTGAGTAGTCCGTTGCTTCGCTGACGGACGAGAAAAAAACTGAAAAACAAAACTACAAGGAGACAGAGTTATGTCCAGACATATGCAATTCAAAGCCGAAGTCAAAGAACTGCTCAACATGATGATCAACTCGATCTACTCGAACAAGGAGATCTTCCTGCGCGAGCTGATCGCGAACGCCGCCGACGCACTGGACAAACGGCGTTTCCTGGCGCTGACCCGTCCCGAACTCGCCAGCGAGGGCGAGATCCGCATCACCGCCGACGAGGCCGCCTGTACGCTGGCGATCTCCGACAACGGCATCGGCATGACGAAGGACGAACTGGTCGAAAACCTCGGCACGATCGCGCACTCCGGTTCGCGCGGATTCCTCGCCGAGCTGAAGAAAGCGCAGGAGGAGAATCCCGCGAGCGCGCCCGAGCTCATCGGACAGTTCGGCGTCGGGTTCTACGCCGCGTTCATGGCCGCCGACAAGGTGTCCGTGCTGACGAAGAAGGCGGGCGAGGACCAGGCGTACCTGTGGGAATCGGAAGGCGTCGACACGTTCACCGTGACCGAGGCGGAAAAGGACGCCGCCGGCACGACCGTGACCCTGCACCTGAAGGAAGACTTCAAGAACTACCTCGAATACTGGACCGTGTCGTCCGTGGTCCGCAAATACTCCGACTTCATCGAATACCCGATCCGCATGGCGCACAAGACCAAGGACAAGGACGGCAAGGACGTGATCGAGGACGATACGCTGAACACCATGAAGGCGATCTGGCTGCGCCCCGAATCCGAGGTCACTGAGGACGAGTACAAGAGTTTCTATTCGCACCTGTCCGGCGACTACGAAGCGCCGCTGAAGCGCATCGTCTTCTCCGCCGAGGGCGCGTCCGAATTCAAGGCGCTGCTCTTCCTCGCCGCCAAGCTCCCGTTCCAGTACCAGTTCGGCGTCCGAAACAAAAAGACGCTGAGTCTGTATGTGAAGCGCGTCTTCATCACCGACGAATGCCCCGGCCTGCTGCCCGACTACATGAACGGATTCGTGTCCGGCGTGGTCGATTCGAGCGACCTGCCGCTGAACATCTCCCGCGAAACGCTTCAGGACAATCCGCAGATCAAGCGCATCTCGAAGGCGATCGTGAAGCGCGTGTTCTCCGAACTCCAGACCATGATGGAGAAGGACCGCGCGACGTACGAGAAGTTCTACGCCGAATTCAGCCGCCTCATCAAGGAAGGCGCGTACAGCGACTGGGAAAACCGCGAGAAGCTCCAGAACCTGCTGCTCTTCGAGACCATGAACGGCGAACCCGGCAAGCTCGTGTCGCTGAAGGAATACTCCGACGCCATGCCGCCCACGCAGAAGGCGATCTACTTCATCACCGGCGAGAACCGCGCCGCGGTGGAACACTCCCCGCAGCTGGAGCTCTTCCGCCAGCAGAAGCTCGACGTGCTGTATCTGCTCGACCCGGTCGATGAATTCGTCATCAACGGCATCGGCAAGTACGCGGAAAAGGACATCGTGTCCGTCTCCAAGAGCGACCTGAAACTCGACGAGCCCGTGCAGAAGGAACTTGAGAAGAAGACACAGGAAGCCGCCGAACAGAACAAGTCCCTGCTCGAATTCCTGAAGAAGACGCTCGAAAACCAGGTGAAGGACGTCCGGTTCTCCGCCCGCCTCACCGAAAGCGTCTGCTGCCTCGTCGGCGACGAAGCCGATCCCTCCGTGAACATGCAGCGCCTGATGAAGGCGATGAAGCAGGAAGCGCCGGAAGTGAAGCGCATCCTCGAGCTCAACCCCGACGCCCCGCTGATCCAGGCGATGGCGAAGAAATACGAGGCGGAACCCGGCAGCGCCGTGCTGACGGACTACGCAGCCATGCTGTACGACCAGGCTCTGCTCTGCGAAGGCTCCGAACTGCCCGATCCCGCCGCGTTCGCCCGCAGGACCGCGAAACTGATGACCGACGGACTGACCAGAAACTGATCCGGCGAAGAACCGGGAAACACGGAAAGCACTCCCCCCATGCCAGCACGACACACCGAACTGTACGAACTACTGGAGATCTCCCCCGACGCCGACGAGGAGACCATCAAAAAGGCATACCGGCGCCTGGCGGTGAAATACCACCCGGACAAGAACCCCGGCAACAAGGAGGCCGAGGAGAAGTTCAAGAAGATCTCCCACGCCTACGAGATACTCGGAAACAAGGAAAAACGCCAGCTCTACGACCAGTACGGCGAGGACGCCGCGAACGGCGGCGGAGCAGGCGGCGGATTCTCCGGCGACCCCTTCGACATCTTCAACCAGTTCTTCGGCGGCGGAGGAGGCGGCGGCTTCGAGTCGTTCTTCGGCGGACGCAGACGCGATCCGAACGGACCGCAGGACGGCGCGGACCTGCGCTACAACCTCGGCATCACGCTGGACGAGGCGTTCAAGGGCGTCACGAAGAAGATCGAGTTCAACCGCCCCGGCCTCTGCACCACATGCGGCGGCTCCGGATGCGCCGAAGGCACGAAGCCGGAACGCTGCGACCGCTGCAAAGGCAGCGGACAGGTCGGCGTCTCCCAGGGCTTCTTCACCATGATGCATGAATGCCCCGTCTGCCACGGCACCGGCCAGAAGATCGCCCACAAGTGCGCCAAATGCAACGGCGCCGGAAAGGTCAGCGTCCATCGCGCCATCGAGGTCCATATCCCCGCCGGCATCGACACCGGAAACCGGATGCGCGTGAACGGCGAGGGCGAACCCGGGCTGCGCGGCGGCGCGAACGGCGACCTCTACATCATGATCCAGGTCCGCCCCGACAAACGCTTCCAGCGCGAGGACGAGGACATCTACGCCGAATACCATATCCCGTTCCCCGTGGCCGCCCTGGGCGGCACGGTCACCATCCCGACCGTGCACGGCGACGCCGAGCTGTCGATCCCCGCCGGGACGCAGAACGGCGACGTGCTCACGCTGAAGGGAAAAGGCATGCCGGTGCGCGTGCGTCAGGGCGTCTTCGGCAACCACCACGTGAAACTCACGGTCGACGTCCCGCGCAAGCTCACCGACGCCCAGCGCGAAGCGTTGAAGGCATACGCCGCGGCGTTCCAGTCCGACAACGGCAGCGCGAAGAACAACGGAGCCGAGCCGAACTTCACCATCAACCCCGACAACGATCCGGGCTTCTTCCAGAAGCTCAAGGACAAGGTCGCCTCGCACCTCGACCAGGTGAAGCTGTAATCCATGAGCGCACGCACCCAGCAGTTTTTATGCGGACTTGAGGACAAGACACTCGCTCCATACGCAGTCCACGCCGGTTCGCTCCGCGGGCGGCGTTACCCCGAAACGCCTCATCCGTACCGGACCGAATTTCAGCGCGACCGCGACCGCATCCTGCACAGCCAGGCGTTCCGGCGGCTCGAATACAAGACGCAGGTCTTCCTGAGCACGACCGGCGACCACCTGCGGAACCGCCTCACGCATACGATCGAGGTGGCGGGCATCGCGCGGACGATCGCCCGGAGCCTCGGGCTGAACGAAGACCTCACCGAGGCGATCGCGCTCGCGCACGACCTCGGGCACACGCCGTTCGGGCACGCCGGGGAACGCGCCCTGCACAGCCTGATGGAGGGACACGGCGGATTCGACCACAATCTCCAGGCGATCCGCGTGGTCGACCTGCTGGAAAAGAAATACCCCGCCTACGACGGCATCAACCTCACATGGGAGACCCGCGCCGGCCTCATCAAGCACCGCTCGCCGCTCCATCCGCCCGTGCTCGACGGCGTGGAGCTCGCCCCCGCCCCGTGCCTGGAGGCGCAGGCCGCCGACCTCGCCGACGACCTCACCTACTACGGGCACGACGTCGACGACGGACTGGACGCCGGGATCATCACGGAGGACATGCTGGAGGGCATCGCGATCTGGCGCATGGCGGCCGAGGAGACCAAGTCGCTCGGACTGAAGCGCGGCGACGGCAAATTCGTGACCTACACCGTGCGCGCGCTCATCAACCGCATGGTCGGCGACGCCATCGAGACATCCGCGAAGCTGATCGACGCGTCCGGTGTAAAAGCGCCCGGCGACGCCCCCGCGAAGGGGATGACGCTGATCGCGTGGAGCCAGGAATTCCAGGTACTGACCAGCGAACTCAGGACGTTCCTGTACGAAAACCTGTATTTCTCGCAGGAACTGAACAAGCTCAACCAGCTCTCGAAGGACCGCATGTCCTTCCTGTTCGACACCTTCGTACAGCACCCCGAGCTCGCGGGCAGCCAGGTCCGCCGCCGCATGGAGACCGACGGCATCCACCGCGCCGTCACGGATTACATCGCGGGCATGACCGACGTTTTCGCCATCTGCGAATACCACAGACTGAAATGACCGCACCCGCCAACGCGCAGGCAAACGGCAGCGCAGGGATCTGGTAGCGCGGCATCAGCACCGGACCCGGCGCCGCCAGATAATACAGCACAAACACCGCAAACAGCGTCAGGACGGCCCATCTGCGCCGCCGCAAGCATATCCACACTCCGGCCGCCGTCAGTGCGTACAGCACACCCGTAGCCAGCAGGAACGGAACCGCGAGAAACGCCGCCGCATAACTCCCGTCCATGTAATGCCGGAACGCCGCCACCGGGCCGTCTTTCCGCAAAACCGCCAGCGTGCCGCGTTCGCCGGTCCGCAACCCAAGATTCTGAAGGAAATCCGGCAGGTCAGGCAGCAGAATCCACACCTGGAAAAGATGCGTCGCGGCGGTCGCACCGGGATGCTCGAAAATCGTTTTCTTATACCGCGCCAGATACCAGTCGTCCTCCGCCTTATTCAGCTCAAGCAGATTCGCGTATTGTTCCGATTTCCTGGCAAACGCAGCCTCGGCTTCTGCCTCCAGCGCGGCGCGTTCCGTGTCACCGTCCGTACCGTTCGCACGGGCAAGGATCGCGGCGGTATTGTGAAGCGCCGTGAGGCCGGAATTCCGGTCAAGCACGAATCCCGCGCCGACGGACTGGTTGCGGAGCATCCACGGCACAAGCATTGCGCAGGAAACGAACACCGACAGCAGAGCCGCGATGGATGCTTTCCGCCACGGACGCATCAGGACCGGAACCAGGACAAACGGGATCAGGATCAGGACCGGCAGATTGACCGGCTTCGTGAGGGTCGCGGCAGCGGCGAACACCGTGCCGATGAGGAAATCGGAGAGGCGTTTCGTGTGCCATGCCTGGACAAAGAAGAACACCTGCCACGCGCAGAGGAATCCGAGCAGAGTATCCGCCAAGATCAGCGGCGCATTCGCGAGCGCAGTCAAATTCAGCGCGTACAGGACCGCCGCCCAGAATCCCGCGCGCCGTCCGGCAAGCCTCCGCCCCGTCAGCGCCACAGGGAAGACGGTCAGCGCGTCCACCAGACATCCGATGATCGGGGGGCACGACAGGAAAATCACCGCCACCAGAAAGAAAATATACCCGGGCGGACGTTGCACCGCGGGGAAATCGGAACCGACATCCAAGGTCAGCTTCCCGGTTTCCACAAAGGCTCTTGCCGGGAAAAAATAGGTCGCGGAGTCCGGCCGCATGAAAGATCCCATGTTACCGTCCATGAAATATGACCAGAGCGCGGGGCAGGCACACAGGATGCGGATCGCAAGGGCGAACAGGAAGACCAGAGCGATACGGCTTCGAAATCTGTTATTTTCGGAAGACATGGATGGAGTGAAATGTTAGTTCTAAGGGATGGTTGTGCGAATGCCGTCCGGAGGACTTGAGGTGGAACGGCGCGTCCGCGAAAGAAAAATGGTCAGGATTCTCCGAAATGAAGTTGCATTTTCCGCATGTTGGTGTATATTATAAATTGCCGTGTTGCTTTAAAGTAGCGCGTTTTTCTCAGAAATCAAATACAAATCCAACATATATGAGGTTAAAAATGAAAGATTCCATCCATCCCGCGTATGGTCCGGCGAAGGTCATCTGCGCCTGCGGCAAAGTCTGGGACATCTACTCCACCCGTAAAGAGCAGAAAGTCGGCATCTGCGCCGAATGCCACCCGTTCATCACCGGCAAGCAGAAACTGGTCGACGTCGCCGGCCGCGTTGAGAAATTCCGCCGCCGTTACCAGAAGCCCGCCAAGTAATTCGGTTTTCCCGAACGGACGGAACGGCGATTCTCCCCACAGGAGCCGCCGGTTCAGCCAGCCCGGACCCCGCTATGTTGAACGGAGACCGGGCTTGTTTTTTGAATCGTTTTAACAAAAAAACATGCGCCCGGACGATTTCACACGGCAGATCGAACAGTTCAAGGCCAGGCACGACAAGCTCGAAACAGAGCTGTCCGATCCCGGCGTGTATGCCGTGCCCGCCCGCGCATCCATGCTCGCGCGTGAAAACCAGCGTCTGGAAAACATCTTCGCCGCATACGACAGGTGGACCGGGGCGCTGAACGCCGCGCAGGAGAACCGCGGCCTTCTGGAAACCGAGCACGATCCCGAATTCCGTACGCTCATCGAAAACGATCTCGCCGAACAGGAGAAGACCGCGTCCGAGGCGGAACAGGCGCTGATGATGCTGCTCGTGCCGCCGGATAAAGCGGACTCCCGCGACGCCATCGTGGAGATCAAACCGGCGGCGGGCGGCGAGGAGGCGGCGCTCTTCGCGGGCGACCTCTTCCGCATGTACGTCCACTACGCGGAGAAACGCGGCTGGAAATGCGAGGTGATGGAGCAGTCGGACTCCGAGCTCGGCGGTCTCAAGGGCGTCATGTTCTCCCTCTCCGGCGAGGACATCTTCTCGCGCATGAAATACGAAAGCGGCGTCCACCGCGTCCAGCGCATCCCCGTCACGGAGTCCGGCGGCCGCATCCACACCTCGACCGTGACCGTCTCCGTGCTGCCGGAAGCGAGTGAGATCGACGACATCGCGATCCGCCCGGAAGACCTCGAAGTCTCCACGTTCCGTTCCTCCGGACCCGGCGGCCAGAACGTGAACCGGACCGACTCCGCCGTCCGCATCCGGCACATCCCGAGCGGGCTGGTCGTGGCGAGCCAGCAGGAACGCTCCCAGATCCGCAACCGCGAGATCGCGCTGCGCATCCTGAAAAGCCGCCTGCTGGAAATCCAGCGCAGCGAGGAGGCCGCGAAACAGGCCGCCAGCAAACGCCTGCAGGTCGGCACCGGCGACCGCAGCGAACGCATCCGCACCTACAATTTCCCGCAGAACCGCGTTACGGACCACCGGTTCGGCGTGGTTTCGATCTTCAACCTCCCCGCGCTCATGGAGGGCGACCTGGACCTGCTGCTCGACCCGCTCTTCCTGGCACACAGCAGGCTCGTGGTGGAGGATTTTCTGAAAAATCAGGGGGAAACATCCTAACCGGCGCTTGATTTTTCCGCCCGGTCGTGGCATATTGATAAAAAGGGGAAACCGTAAAAACGGTTTAAAAACAAGGAGGGTATCATGTTTTATCTGCATACGGGGCGAAGTGTCGACCCGCGGGACGTCCGCGACTACACACGCGTGCTCCGCGAGATCGACCGGGAACGCCGCGAGCTGGTATCGTTCGCCGTGACGTGCGATCCGCTTCAAAAAGGGTTCGGCGCCGAGCTCACACGGCACAAGGACCATCTGCACGACCTCTCCGAACAGGAGGAACTGATGATGATCCGCACGCGCTACATCGAATTCGAGCCGCACTGGCGCGCGCACCGGAAGTTTCAGAGTTTTCTGAGCTCGGCGGACTCCCGCGAGACGCTTCTCTTCTGCACCGACTGGCTGAGGCAGCACGAATCCTCCGCAGACACCGAGTTCCGCCAATGGCTCCGGCACGGCTGCAGGCCCGCCGCAAGTACGGATTGCAACGACTGTCTGTACGGCACGGACCCGGAACGCATCCTGTTGTCCGTGAAGATGCAGCTGATATAAGGACATCGTTTTTTCTCACACGGGGAAACATCGGAAAGGGACTTGCAAACGGGGATACAGGAATACAGGGATATTTTCAGCCTCACGCGCATACACGCAAGTTTCAGTTAAAACAAGTTCCTTTTAACTGAAACTTGAGTGTTTTTTCCTGCTTTTTATTCCTTGTCCCTCAAAAAGCGACCCCGGCATATACGAAGAAAAGCATCGAAAAGGGGCGTTTTCCTGGTGCAAACGGCTTGAAAAACATGTTCGGCGGATGTATTTTATACCATCAGAACAAACCATCGGCCCCAGCGGACGGAACAGGACAGCCCCCATGAGAAAACCCGACATCTTCGACGAGATCATCCAGTGCCTGAAAACAGGCGAAAAGACCGGAGCCGACACCTCCATGAGCGAAGAGACGCTCCGCGCGTTCTACAGCGCCCCCGTCCGCAAGGCCGCCCCCCGTCCCCAGGCGCAGGCCGCCCCGGCCCAGAACACTCAGGGCGTCCCGCCCGCCTACGCGCCCGACATGCCCGAATGGGAATCCCTGCGCACGGAATGCGCCGCCTGCATGAAATGCGGCCTCGGAAAGACCCGCACAAACATGGTCTTCGCCGACGGCAATCCGCACGCCGAACTGATGTTCATCGGCGAAGGTCCCGGCGCGGACGAGGACGCCACCGGCGTGCCGTTCGTGGGGCGCGCGGGCGAACTGCTGTCGCGCATGATCGCCGCCATGACGTTCGACCGCAAAACGGAGACGTGCATCGCGAACATCGTAAAGTGCCGTCCGCCCGGAAACCGCAATCCCGCCGACGACGAGGCGGCGGCGTGCATGCCGTACCTGAAACGCCAGATCGCCATGGTGAATCCGAAGGTGATCGTGCTGCTCGGCGCGGTGCCGCTCCTGTACCTATTCAACCTCAAAGGCATCATGCGGCTTCGCGGGCGCTGGCTGGACTACGGCGGCATCCCCGTCATGCCGACCTACCACCCGGCATTTCTCCTGCGCAATCCCCCGGCGAAGAAAGACGCCTGGGCGGACCTGCAGGCGGTCATGACGGTCTTCGGCCGCAAACCCGCGCCCCGGCGCTGAACCCGGCACGAGGTCGTCCACATGGGCCGGTACATCGTCAAACGCATCCTCTACTCCGTCTGGATCCTGCTCGGGATCATGGTCGTCACGTTCATCCTCTTCCGGGTGTCGTCGGGCGATCCGACCGCCGTGCTGCTCGGCAAGAACCCGACCGCCGCGGACGTGGAGGCGATGCGCGACTCCATGGGCTGCGACAAGCCGCTGTTCTTCGGGCTGTGGCGCGTCACCGAGCTGTACCCCGCCGCGGACTTCACCGGCGGACACACCGAGTTCCCCGGGATCGAGCTGAAGGACGTTGATCCGGAGAAGGCCGCTGGCCAGGACGGCCTGCGCCTCGGGACCGGCTCCGCCGTCTTCAAACGCCAGTTCGTCAACAAAGAATCGAAAAACCGCATCGTCCTCTCCGGCTCGGGACGTTTCCGCGTGGCGGGACAGGAGATCGAGCTCACGTCCGGCGAAACTGCGATCGAGCTGACGGACGCCCCCGACGAGCTCACGGTCGCCGGGGGCGCACCCGACTGCGTGCTGGTCCGCGCCGGATTCGAGCGTCCGAACCGCGCCTGGTACGATTCGCAGGCGCTGGATTCCGTCAAGGAACTCGTCACGTTCTCCTCGCGCTTCCCCTACGTGTCATTCTTCAATTTCGGCAACACGCTCCTCACGCACGAATCCATCCGCGGCAAGCTGTGGCGCGGCATGGTGCCTTCCCTCATGATCATGCTCCCGATCTTCTTCGGCGAGCTCCTGCTCGGGATCGTGCTGGCGATGGTCTCCTGTGCGTTTCAGGACCGCATCCTGGACCGCGCGATCGTGGTACTGTCCGTCGCCGGGATGAGCGTCAGCTACCTCGTGCTCATCATCCTCGGCCAGTGGTTCCTCGCGTACTACCTGAACCTCTTCCCCGTGTGGGGCTGGGACAGCCCGCGCTGCCTCGCCCTGCCCGTCATCATCGGCATCGTGTCCGGCACGGGCGGCGGCGTGCGCTTCTACCGGACCGTATTCCTCGACGAGATCCGCCGCGAGTACATCCGGACCGCCTCGGCGAAAGGCGCGGCTCCGGCGCGCGTGTACGGCATCCACCTGCTGCGGAACGCCCTCGTCCCGATCATCACGCGCGCCTCGACCGAACTGCCGTTCCTGTTCACGGGCAGCCTGCTGCTGGAAAGCTTCTTCGGCATCCCCGGACTGGGCTACGAGGGCGTGAACGCGCTGAACAGCTCCGACCTCTCCATGCTGAAGGCGCTCGTCCTGCTCGGCGCGATCCTCTTCATCGTCATCAACCTCGTCACCGACGTGGCGTATGCGTGGGTCGACCCGCGCGTCCGCGTCGACCGCGAGTGAGCGTCCGCGTCGACCGCGAGCAAACGTCCGCGTCGACCGCGAGCAAACGTCCGCGTCCCCCTGCCCGGCACCTTTCCGCCTCGTTCTCACGTTATTTTTCACGCGGCGGCCCCGTCTTTTCCGTCCCGCATCCGCCGGAAATCCGCCGAAAAGTGAAAAACGCGCTTGACAATTGAAGATGCGCGTGATACTGTATTGCCGGAAACCGCAATTTCAATCAATAATCCATACAGCAGAAAGGAATCCTCCCCCATGAGCACCAGTGTCCGCGAACAATTCATCGCCCGCTACGGAAAAGAACCCGCAGTCTGCTCCTTCGCCCCCGGCCGCCTCGAAATCCTCGGCAACCACACCGACTACAACGAAGGCTTCGTGCTGAGCTGCGCCGTGAGCCAGCACACCTGTTTCGCCATGAGCCCGGCGGACGGCACGAAGTGCAACATCTGCGAGCACGGCAAGGACCAGGAACTCGACCTGAACGACATCGACACGCCGGTGAAGGGCGACTGGCGCAACTACATCAAGGGCCTGCTCGTCGACCTCAAACGCCGCGGCATCAAGTTCGGCGCGTTCGACGCCGTCCTCGACAGCCAGGTCCCGCTTTCCGCCGGCATGAGCAGTTCCGCCGCCCTCGAAATGTCCTTCGCCTTCGCGCTGAAGACCATCTACGGCATCGAGCTCCCGCTCGCCGACTGGGCGCGCGTCGGACAGGCGGTCGAAAACAAGTTCCTCGGCCTGAACAGCGGCCTGCTCGACCAGTTCAGCTCGCTCTTCGGCAAGAAGGATTCCTTCATCCTCTGCGATTTCCGCACGGTCGAGGTCCTGAAGAACGTCGGCATGCCCTCCGGCTACGTGTTCGTCGTGGCGAACTCCATGGTGAAGCACAACCTCGTCGACTCCGCCTACAACCAGCGCCGCGTGAGCTGCGAGAACGCCACCGCCGCCATCAAGAAGACGCACCCCGAGATCAAGACCCTCCGCGACGTCTCCAGCGAGCTCCTCGAAGCCTGCAAGGGCGACATGGACCACATCGACTATCTCCGCGCCAAGCACGTGGTCGGCGAGGACGAACGCGTCTTCCGCGCCGTCGAATGCCTCGGCAAGGACGACATCGCCGGGTTCGGCCAGCTCCTCTACGAGAGCCACGAGAGCTCCCGCGTGAACTTCGAAAACAGCTGCCCCGAGCTCGACATCCTCGTCGAACTCTCCAAGTCCATCCCCGGCTGCCTCGGCGCGCGCCTCTCCGGCGGCGGCTTCGGCGGCATCTCCATCCACCTCGTCGAGATCGACAAGGCGGAATCCTACGCCGAACGCCTGAAGACCGCCTACAAGTCCCAGACCGGCATCGACGCCGCCACGTTCATCTGCTCCATCGGTGACGGCGCGGGCGTCGAGGCCTGAAACCGAAATAATCTCATCAGGCGTCCGTCATGAACCTGAATGTCCACACGCTGACCGCCCGACTCACAGGAGCCGCTTTGCTCCTCGGAACCGTCTGCACGGCGCTCTGCTGCTGCGACGTCTCGGACGGGGACGGCATGGAACGCGACACATCCATCGCGGAGAACGACGATCCGCCCGCGTTTCCCGCCGTGCCCGCCGAGGCGAAAAGCGTGCTGGAGGAACAGGTCGCGGATTCCGTCCGCGAGTTCGACGGCGGCGTGTCCGTGCTGGATTTCGGGAAGGACGCCTACTGCCACCTCGTCCTGACCTTGAAGGCGGAACAGGAAGGCAAGCTCGAAGTATTGGTCGGCGAAGTCCTGAAGCCGGACGGCAGAATCGAGGAGAATCCGGGCGGCTCGCGCATCTGTTATCGAGAGACGCTGACCGTGAAGCCCGGCTCCGCCGACTACCTGATGAAGTTCCCGCCGCACAAGAACCCGTACGGCGGGATGTCGCGTCCGCAGACGCCCGAGATCGCGCCGTTCCGCTACGTGGAGATCCGCAATCCGGGCGGGATCGAGGTCGCGGAGGTCGTCCGCGTGGCGCATTTTCCCGAGTTCGACGACGACGCGTCGGCGTTCGAATGCGACATCCCCGAGCTCGTGAACGTCTGGGAGTTCTGCAAATACTCCGTGAAGGCGTGCGTCCCGTTCGGCCTCTACATCGACGGCAACCGCGAGCGCATGCCCTACGAGGCGGACAGCTACGTCACCGCGCTCAGCCATTTCGCCGTGGACGCGAACTATGCCGCCTGCCGCGCCTCGATCGAATGGTCGCTCGACAATCCCACCTGGCCGACCGAATGGCGTCTGCTGATGCCCGAGCTGGTGAAGGTCTATCTGCTGTACAGCGGCGACTTCGAGACCGTGCGCGGCTGGTACGAGCGCCTGAAGCCGTTCCTGCTCTCCGGCAGCCTGGACGAACGCGGCTTCCTGACCGCGAAACGCCTGCCGCAGGGCGTCCGCGACATCGTGGACTGGCCCGAGGGCGAGCGCGACGGCTACGAGATGAAGGACGTGAACTTCGTGCCGAACGCGTTCCGGCACCTCGCGTTGCTGGATATGGCGTATCTCGCCGAGCAGACCGGGTACGCGGACGAGGCGGCGCAGTACCGCGCGGAAGCCGTCGCGCTGAACGGCCGTCTGCACGAGGCCATGTACGACGGTTTGCTCTTCGTGGATTCGCCCGGCTCGAAACACCACTCCGTCCACGCCCAGATGGCGGCGGTCTGCACCGGCGTCGTCCGCGAGGCGGAAAAGCCCGCGATCGCCGAGTTCCTGAAGGAAAAAGGCATGGCGTGCAGCGTGTACGGCGCGCAATACCTGCTCGACGCGTGTTTCGAGCTCGGACTCGGCGAACACGCCGTGGAACTCATGACCTCGGACGGTCTCCGCGGCTGGCGCAACATGCTCCGCGCGGGCGCGACCGTGACCATGGAGGCGTGGGACAACTCCGTGAAGCCGAACCAGGACTGGAACCACTCGTGGTCGACCGCCCCGGCGAACGTCGTCGCGCGGCGTCTCTTCGGCATCCGTCCGCTCGCGCCGGGCTTCGCCGAGTTCTGCGTGGAGCCGGACCCGTGCCTGAAAAACGGGTTCTACCGCCAGCCGACCCCGCTCGGCACGATTGAGGTCAAGGTAAACGGCAGTGTGATCGAAGTGAGCCATCCGAGGTGGCTCAAGCAGGTGCGCCTCTCCCCCGACCCCGTCGTCCGGCTGATGGAAGAAATCAGGCGCCAGCAGAAACACTGATGCCCGCCGCGCTTGTTCTGCGGACGGGCATCGTTTTTGAACTGAAAAAGGGATTTGCGAGGGATCAGTTTTCCGCAGCGTTATCTTCGTCAGGATCGTCTTTCCCTGCGTTACGGACGGCTTCGTCGTTGATCTTCTTTTCCAGATACTGCTCGACGGTCAGTCCGCCGTAGTCCGGCTCGGTGTAGGACGTTTCCGCGCCCTCGATCTCGTTGCCGTCCCCGTCCAGGTCGCTCATGTCGTAGCCGAGGAGCGCCTTGGCGTCGCGCTGTCCCTTCGCGGCGGCGTCCTTCAGATACTTCGCGGCCTGCGCGATGTCCTGCGTGACGCCGCGCCCGTAAAGGTAAAGCAGACCGAGTTCGTACTCGGCATCGGGGAAGAAGACCGTGGCGGACGGATGCAGGGTCAGCTGGCGGAACGCCTCGCCGTAGTCCTGCGTGCAGCCGAGTCCGCGCGCCGCGCAGAGGCCGAGGTACACATGGACGTCCTCGTTCTTCGGATCGGATGCCGCGCGTTTGAAGTTGAAGTACGCCTCGGCGTATTTCGCCATGGCGGCATGCGGATCCGATGCCTGGCCCGCCTCGGCGAACAGCGTCTGGCCCGCCTCATAGTAATTCTGCGCGTTGGAGTATTCCATCTGCTCGGAAAGCCCCATGGCGAAATGCCACACGCTGTACGGGATGATCAGGAACGCGATGTAGAAGCACGGCTTGGCGTAGCCGGGCTGCTTGTGTTTGTGCTCGGGGATGTATTCCGGCTTCTCTCCGGCTTTCCACTTCGAGCGGACATAGCCCAGCTGGTTGTGCGACGGGGCGTTTTTGCCGAACAGGACGCGGTTGTACGTGATGACGCACAGGCGGATGCTGATCAGCACCGAAACAAGCTCGCCGATGAAGCCGCCGATATTCGCCTGCCGGACCATGGCGATCATCTCCAGCACGCCACTGACGATCCCGATGATCGCCACGATGCGGAAGAGCCATTGCGCCGCGGTCGAGCGCTGCGTCCGGAGCGCCACGCCGAACGCCGGAATGATCACGATCAGCGGCAGCAGAAGCCAGGTCAGGATCACGATCGCGGTCCTCATGGACGGCGGACACCCCGGCAGATGCGGCGCCGCGAACAGCGCAAGCTCGAAGAACACGAAAAACACGGCAAGCACATAATACAGGATGCCGAGGCGTTTCAGGCTGCGCGAATCGTGCAGCGCCTTCTTCGACGACACCGCGTCCAGCGACATCAGACGGGCCTCCACGGAGCCGGGTGCGTATTCCGGCGTTTCCGCCGGCGCGGATGCGGGCGTTTCAGCCGGATTTGAGGCGGTTTCCTGAGAAACGGCGGACGGTTCGACTTGCTTTTGTTCGGTTTCGCTGCTCATGGCATCAGGCTCCTTGAGGGGAAAGTACAGAAAATGTAAAAAAATTTTCGGTATAGTATAGCACATGAGGCGGATTTTTACAAATCGAAACCCGTTTTTTTCTAACAAAAAAACAGGAAAAATGGTTGACCGGCTGACAATTCATAGCCCGTAGAGGCGTTCGATCAGGCGGTCGGCGGCGGACGGTCCGCCGTGGCGCAGCGCCCGCAGCACGGCGCACTGTTCCTGACGGGTGGCACGGCAGACGGGCAGGCGTTTCAGGATCGCGATCTTGACCTGCGGAAACGGTTTGCCGGACTCCGAGGCGACGAGACGGTACCAGCGGTCCACGGCCGCGCTGTTCATGACCGCCGCCAGAAAATGCAGCGAATACGTCCCCGGACGCGGCGCGGCGCCGTGCAGGGTGTTCGCGTAGTAATACCGTCCGGCGGAATCGCAGGCGGCAACGATCCGGTCGGCGGTCTGGCGCGACAGGATCTTCGGGCGTTCGAAGACGTCCGGCGTGCGCATGCGAAGTCCGGGCGGACGACCTGCGAGGCGGGCGGTTTCGAGCGCGGCCATGCGCGGCGGATCGTAGTCGATCCAGCGGTCTGCGGGCAGGATCCGCATGCGGACGACGTCGCGCCCGGTGAGGAGCGGTTTCGGGTTCGCGGCGCGTTCCGGCGAGCTCACGAAAAGCTCTTTTCCGACCGCGCCCTGGATCACGCCGTCGCGCACGTCGGCCACCTCGCCGAGCGGAACGCTGTGCGCCCGGACCGTCCGCAGGAACGCGCCGTCGGCGCAGAGTCCGGCGACGATGCGGCACCCCGGAAACGCGAGGATGTCGGCGGCGGGCACGTCCCCGGCGTCGTCGATGCGGACGCATCCGTCGGAGGGCATGGGGTCGCGCCGGAAGATCACTGCGGCGGAGTCCACCACGGCTTTCCCGAAGAGGCCCGGCGGCAGCGACGAGGCGGAGATCAGGCGCTGTTCGGTGAGGATCCAGCGGCGCATGGCGGCGCCCTGCGTATTCAGCAGCAGACGGTCCGGGGCAAGCCAGCCGCACACGCCGCCCTCGCGCGCCAGCTTCGCGCCAAGCTCGATGAAGAGCGAAAAGAGGTTGAAGCGCCCGTTCGTGAAGCGGTATCGCGCCCGCAGACGCTTTTTCCGTGCCCCGGACATCGCGTCCACCGGCACGAACGGCGGATTACCGAGTACGAGGTCGAACGAGCCCGCCGGAAACACGTTTTTGTTCAGGGCGTCGGCGCAGACGATGCGCGGCGCGCCGGGCGTCCCGTTCAGGCTCAGGTACAGCCAGCGGAGACGCAGCGCGGCGACCTCGGCGGCGAGCGGCTGGAGTTCGATCCCACAGATATTCTCCGGCCTGGGCAGCACGCCGAACCGTTCGTGCAGGACGCGCATGGCGGCGGCGAGGAACGCGCCGCAGCCGCACGCGGGGTCGACGACGCGCAGACCAGGTACGGTTTCGCGGGTCAGTCCGGGGAGGGCATCCAGCGCGGCGGAAACGATGCGTTCGGCGACGGGCCGGGGGGTGTAGTAGATGCCGTCGCGTTTGCGGATCGGCGCGAGTGCGGCGGCGCAGAGACCTTCGAGGTCGTCTATCCTCAGCACATGTCTGTCCGGACGGGGACGCGGCATGGTATTATGCTTCCTGGAACGCCTGAATGATCGCGAGGAAATCGTCCGGGATCGGCGCTTCGACCGTCATGCGTTCGCCGGTCACGGGGTGCGGAAACGAGATTCTGCGCGCGTGGAGCATCTGGCGCGGGGCCGGCGAGGAACGCCCGCGGTTGTAGAGCTTGTCGCCGACGATCGGGTAGTCCTTGTACGACAGATGGACGCGGATCTGGTGCGTGCGGCCGGTGTGGGGGTGCATCTCCATGACGGCGACCTTGCGGCCGTCCCAAAGGCCCTTGCGGATGACCTTCCACGTGGTGACCGCTTCGCGTCCCTGCCCGGAGCGCGCGATCGCCATGCGCTTGTGGTCCGGGTGGCGCATGATGGGGGCATTCACCACGTTCACGTCGGGCGAGGGCCAGCCGTGGACGATGGCGAGGTAGGTCTTCTGCACGTCGCGGTCGGCGAACGACTTCGCGAGCTTGCGGAGCGCCTTCGGGGTCTTCGCGATGATGAGCGCGCCGCTGGTGTCCTTGTCAAGCCGGTGCACGATGCCCGGCCGCATGGCGTCGAAATCCTCGTCGTCGAGCCCGGGTTCGCGTCCGAGCACGGCGTTCACCACGGTCCCGTGCCAGTTGCCCGCCGCCGGATGCACCACCATGCCCGCGGGCTTGTTGATGACCAGCAGCACGTCGTCCTCGTAGATCACGTCCAGCGGGATGTCCTCACCCTCGGCCTTCAGCGGGACGGCAGGCAGGGAATCGGTGAGGCGGGCGACGGACCCGGCGGGAAATTTGAGGCGCGGGACATCGCAGACCTTGCCGTTCACCGTGAGCTGGCCATCGCGGATGAGCTTCTGAATATGCGTGCGCGAGAGGTCGGGGCAGTATGCCGCCAGCACCTGGTCGATGCGTTCGTCCGCGTCGAGTTCGCCGAGCGTGAACTCGTAGACTCCGCTGTTTTCCGGTTCGTCAGGCATCGGCGGACTCCCCGGCTTGTTTCTTTTCCTGTTTGCGGCCGAGCGAACGCGCCACACAGGTGACGATGATGCCGCCGGGGATCGCGATCGCGACCGCGATGAACTGCGACGGCGTGAGGCCGAGGATGGAATCGGTGTGGTCGCCGCGCATGAACTCGATCAGGAAGCGCATCACGCCGTAGAGGATCAGGTAGACGCCGCCGATGGTCCCGACGTATTTGCGTTTCCGAAGCAGCAGGAGCAGGATGACGCACATCAGGATGTTTCCGGCGGACTCGAAGAGCTGGACGGGATAGACAGGCTCGGACCCGCTCGACAGGAGCGAGGGATAACGCGCCGCCGCGCCCGATCCGGGCGGGAAGCACACAGCAAACGGGAATCCCTGCGGCGCGGGCTTGCCGAAGCAGCAGCCCTGCATGAAACAGCTGATGCGTCCGAACGCGTGGGCGAGCGCCATGGCGGGTCCGAGGATGTCGAGCAGCGCGAGGATGCTGATGTCCTTGCGCGGTTCGGAGCCGTCGGCGGACTGTTTTTCCTTCATGCCGAGCAGACGCCGCACGGTCGGCCATTTGGCGTAGATGCATTCGGCGGTGAACGCCAGGATGAACCCGCCGTAGAAAACGAGTCCGCCCTCATGTACGTTCAGGATCGCAAGGATGCCGCGTCCCCTGAACTGATCCCAGAACTGCACGACATAAAAAATGCGAGCGCCGATCACGCCCGCGAAGAGCGCGATCATGGCGATGTTGTAGATCTGGTCGGACGTGAGTTTGGCGTACGATTTCAGGTGCATGAGCAGGCCGAACGACGCCAGGAATCCGATGCCGATGAAAATGCCGTACCAGTGGACGGCGAAATTACCGATGTGAAACGCGATGGGATACATTTTTTCTCCAAAGTCAGCAAAAAAACGAAAAAAACACTGGAAAAAAGAGGATTCCGCGGGTACATTAATTGGAATCGTTTTTTCCGGCGGACTCCCCCGAAGGAAAATCCACATATAAAAAGTATAGCATCTTCCGCAGAAAATTCCAGTACGAAACGCACGGCGGATGCGAAAAACCCGAAAAATAGCCACGACAGAAAGGCACGCCATGACAGAAACGCTCGCCAGCCACATCGAATACTTCGCATCGTTCGCCCACACGGCCCCGCTGCTTTTCTTCTTTTTCATCTTCCTCTTCATGACCATCGAAAGCTCGTTCATCCCGTTCCCTAGCGAGGTCGTCATGATCCCCGCCGGATTCCTGATCTGGCGCTATCCGCTGACGCCGTCGCACGCGCTGGACATCGTGATCGTGATCGCGGTCGGTCTGAGCGGGTCCATGGCGGGCGCGTACATCAACTATTTCCTCTCGAAATGGCTCGGACGGCCCGTGCTTCACACGCTGCTGAAGAAATACGGCAAGTTCATCCTGATGTCCGAACAGTCGCTTGACCGCGCGGAGGAGATCTTCCGCGAATACGGCGAGGTCGTCACGTTCATCTCCCGCCTGCTCCCCGCCATCCGCCAGCTCATTTCCATCCCCGCCGGACTCTCCCACATGAACCTCTTCCGGTTCACGCTCTTCACCGCGCTCGGCGCGGGCCTCTGGACGGCGGTGCTGACGCTGCTCGGCGTGTGGTTCGGTCACTCGGTCGGCGACATGACCTACCTCGAAATGATCAACAAGGGCAAGGAGATCATCCAGGAGCACTACCTGTGGATCTTCGCCGGATGCGCCGTGCTGTTCGTCGGCTACATCATGGTCCACCGGAAGATCATGGGCTCGAAGAAGAAAGCGCCGGAAGCCGCCGACGCGGACAAACCCGAAACGAAAGAGGCGTAAATCATGCTCACGGGAACATACTCCGCCACGCTCGTCGGGATCGACGCCGTCGCAGTCGAGATCGAAGTCCACGCGTCCGGCGCGGGCGAAGGAGTCAATGTTTCCATCGTGGGACTGCCCGACGCGGCGGTCCGCGAGAGCAAGGAGCGCATCCGCAGCGCGCTTTATGCCGCCGGACTGCGGCATCCCGAAGGCTTCACGCTCGTGAACCTCGCACCCGGCGATATCCGGAAGGAAGGCACGGCGTTCGACCTGCCGATCGCACTGGCGCTCGCCTCCGCCGCCGGAGCGTTCCCGAAGGAGACGCTCGAAGACGCCATGATCCTCGGCGAACTCGCGCTCGACAGTTCCGTACGCGCGGTCAAGGGCGTCCTGCCCGCCGCGCTGCTCGCGAAACAGATGCCGAACATCCGCACACTGATCGTCCCGGCGGCAAACGCCCGCGAAGCGGCGACCGTACTGCCGCACATCCGCGTGTATGCCGTGAACTCCCTCACGGACGCCATCCGCGCCCTCTCCGGCGAACTCCTCCCGCTCTCGAACAACGACGGCGCGGTCTTCCTGGAGCCGGACTGGGACGGCATCCCGGATTTCGCCGAAGTCAAGGGGCAGGCCGCCGCCAAACGCGCGCTCGAGATCGCCGCCGCTGGCGGACACAACGTGATCTTCATCGGGCCGCCCGGTTCCGGCAAGAGCATGCTCGCCCAGCGCATGCCCGGCATCCTGCCGCCCATGTCCGAGGAGGAGACGCTCGAAACGAGCAAGATCCATTCCGTGCTCGGGCTGCTCCCGCCCGACACGCCGCTCCTCCGCAACCGTCCGTTCCGCGCACCGCACCACACGGTCAGCGATGTCGGACTCATCGGTGGCGGCACCAATCCCCAGCCCGGCGAGATCAGCCTCGCCCACAACGGCGTGCTCTTCCTCGACGAGCTCCCTGAGTTCAAACGCAGCACGCTCGAAGTGCTCCGCCAGCCGCTCGAAAACGGCGAAGTCTCCATCAGCCGCGCCGCGGGCAGTTTCGTCTTCCCCTGCCGGTTCCTCCTCATCGCCGCCATGAATCCGTGTCCCTGCGGCCACCTCGGCGACCACCGCCACCGCTGTTCCTGCCGTTCGCTCCAGATCCAGCAGTACCGCGCGAAGATTTCCGGTCCGCTGCTCGACCGCATCGACCTGCATGTGAACGTGGAGGCGCTGTCCGACGACGAGCTTGTCTCGACACGTCCGGCGGAATCCAGCGCGGTCATCCGCGCCCGGTGCATCGCGGCGCGCGACATCCAGACACGCCGCTACGGACGGGACAGCCGCATCCGCTGCAACGCCATGATGGGGCCCGCCCAACTCACGAGATACTGTGTGCTGGATCCTCAGCTTCAGACCATGATCCGCCACGCGATCAACGAATTCGGATTGTCGGCGCGTGCCTACGACCGCATCCTCCGCGTCGCGCGCACCATCGCCGACCTCGCAGGCTCCGAGAACATCCGCCGCGAACACCTCTTCGAGGCGATCGGCTACCGCGCCCTCGACCGCAAGGCCTGACGTTACAGCATGGCGGCGGCAACCGGCTTGAAGGCTTTAATAAAGTCGAACGTGTGCCTGCCCTCGGTGCGCTCCCGGTAGATCACACAATCCAGTTCGTATTCCGCCTGCAGATTGAGCCAGACCTGCGCGGAAGTGCCGAAAAAACGGCTTAAGCGCATGGCGGTATCCGCGGTCACGGCGCGTTTGCCGTGGATGATCTCGTTGATCCGGCGCGGCGGCACGCCGATTTCCCGCGCGAGTCTGTTTTGCGAGAGGTTAAGCGGCTTCATGAAATCTTCAAGCAAAATCTCGCCGGGATGTACGGGTTTCAGGTATTTTTCTTCGTTTGCCATAGTTGTGCCTCCGTTAGTGGTAATCTTCGATTCTGACGTTTTCCGCGCCGTCGTTCCATGAGAACGTGATACGCCATTGGTTGTTGATCCGTATGCTGTAAACCCCGGGTCTGCCGCTCAAGGCTTCGAAGTGATTGCTCGGCGGCACCCGCAAATCCTCCAAATCCACAGCATTGTTCAAGTATTTGAAACGGCGGCGGGCGGTTTCCTGAATGGTTCCTGGCAACTTTGCCGACCGCATGCCGTTATAGATCTTTTCCGCTTCTTTGTCTTTGAAACTCTTTATCATTGTTTTGCTCCGCAATGTATAATATAACGCGGCGCGTCATATTTTCAAGCGGCGATCTGAAAAAACTTATTATTTCTTTCGGAATTGTGCCAGGCTACGTTTTCTTGATGGTCTTAACGAAGGGATATTGTGTTCATTGATCAAACCGATCCGAGGGAACGGAAAGATTCGAATCCGCCTTGTCTCATTTTCGCAGGACCATATTATATTTTTCCCTGACCAACCAGTTCCGAAAGACGGGGATCCGTCCTAAAATCAGCATCAGTCAAATCCCGTGCCATCGTAATGTCTTTTGGGGAACGCGTCCGACTTAAAGCAACATACATCTGCCCAGGAGCAAATGCCTGTTCCACATCAATGAATACCTTATCCAAAGTTTTTCCTTGTGCCTTATGGCATGTTATTGCATAACCCGGAATAAGTGGAATTTGTGAATAATGTCCGACTTCAATATCTTCAAAGCATTTTCGGTAATTATTCCAAATAATATCATGATCCGCCCAAACATTTTTTTGTACATCAAATTCTCCATTCTTATTTTTGACATAAACTTCTCCTTTAGCTCCAAAACGTGTAATAAACGCTGTGGTCCCATTAACATAGCGTTTATCTCTATCATTTGCGACAATTATCACAAACTCCCCTATTTTTAGTTCTATTTTTTCCGGAACAGGTAAAGGCGGGGAAGATTTTGGATCAGAAAAAGTTCCATCTTTCATTCCGATAAAAATGCTTGATTTGGCTTGAAGCATTTGAAGACGTTCTTGATTATACTCATCTGCTCGTTGATTTTTTCCGACTATTATTACACTGTTTTCTTTTCTTTCGTTTTCAGAAAACAATTCATTCAGTCTATTAGCGTTTTTCGCTCTGTTTTCATATCTGCGAAGTTGATTTAATATTTCAACAAATTCTTTTTCCCCTGCCTGACGGTATACCTTTTTAAGGTTAATTTTTAGCGTATTTTGGTAATTAGAATACTTTGATATTACATCCGAATCAAAGAACCACGGGCTTCTCCACCCCTGAGTATTACCGGGATAATTCTTATCATTCGGATTAAAAAAAGGCTTTGGGTTTATAGAATTTGGATCATTTTTATCCTGCTTCACAATAGGGGGCAACTGAAACAAATCGCCGACAAAAAGCATTTGAAAGCCACCGAATGGGGCTGTCGTATTAAATGCGTTTTTCAAAGAAAGATCAATAGCATCCAACAAGTCCGCACGTACCATTGAGATTTCGTCAATGCAGATTGTGGCAATGTTCTTTCTTTTTAGGTTGATTAAGGTATTTAAGAATTCGCTTGGCAAACTTCCTGTTATTCCGCCTTTTGGAAAAATCACTTGTGGGCGAAAACCGAAAGCCTTATGAATCGTCATGCCTCCTACATTCAAGGCGGTCAAACCTGTTGGAGCAAGCACTACATGAATCAACTCTCTGTTTTTTAGCCATTGGATCAGGGTTGATTTTCCTGTCCCTGCACCACCATGAACGAAAACAAACTGTTTACGGTTTCTTATGTTTTCTTCAATAGATAAAAACTCTGGCGTAACTTCTACATTCTTAAAGAAATCAAGGTCTTTATTCAGAGTATCAACATCATATTCTGCCACATCAAGATTCTCTTTTAGCATCTTTCTGTCAGATTCGGCCACGATCAGCTTCTCATTTGTTACTTTCTGCTCGTCAT
>ONQZ01000011.1 GCA_900320095.1 uncultured Lentisphaerota bacterium | reverse complement strand
TCAGGCGATCAAACGCCTCTACCCCGACGTCAAGCTCGCCATCGGACCTTCCATCGCGGACGGTTTTTACTACGATTTTGACTGCGAGCCCGGCGTGCTCACCTCCGACAAATTCGACGAGATCGAGGCGGAAATGAAGAAGATCGTCAAGGAAGACCTCAAGATCGAGCGCTTCACGCTTCCCAAGGACGAAGCTGTGGCTTTTATGGCCGGCAAAAACGAGCCGTACAAGGTCGAGCTTATCGAAAATCTTCCCGACGGCGAGGAAATCAGCTTCTATAGACAAGGCGAGTTCACCGACCTCTGTGCAGGCCCGCACATCGAGAGCACAAAAGCCGTCAAGGCGATCAAACTCACATCTGTCGCCGGCGCATACTGGCACGGAGACGAGCACAACAAGATGCTCACGAGAATCTACGGAACCGCTTTCAGAAAGCAGTCCGAGCTCGACGAATACCTCGCGATGATTGAAGAGGCCAAAAAGCGCGACCACAGAAAGATCGGCAAGGAGCTAGAGCTTTTCGCGATCATGGACGAGGGACCGGGATTCCCGTTCTTCCTGCCCAAGGGCATGATTCTCAAGAACACCCTGATCGACTACTGGCGCGAGGTACATACGCGTAACGGCTACGTTGAGATCTCCACTCCAATCGCTGAGCAGGAAGCTCTGGGAAACATCCGGACACTGGGATCACTATAAGGACAACATGTACACAACAGTGATCGACGACGAGGACTTCGCAATCAAACCGATGAACTGCCCCGGAAGCATGCTCGTTTACAAGTCCAAACCCAGGTCCTACAAAGACCTGCCGCTCAGACTCGCCGAGCTCGGCCTCGTTCAGCGCCTCACGCATAAAAAACTGGTCGTTTCTGCCGTCCACGGATCATCCGCTCCATATCGTTTCATTCCGGCAGGACCATCCGCCGAAATACTAATTCAAAATAAAAAGTGTCCCGAAAATATAGCTTGTTTTTTCCCGATTGCAAGACTTTTTCCCTCTTTTTTCCGCTTTGCAATTGGTCTTTTCGTTTTTTCGTGCTACATTAAGAGACCGCAACCCTTTTTCATACATCCCGAAAGGACTCCGCCATGCACTACACCTACAAGACAAGCCAGCTCGTCTGCTCTTCCCAGATCGACATCGACATCGACAACGGCGTCATCACCAACGTGGCATTCACGGGCGGCTGCCCCGGCAACCTCACCGCCATCGGCATCCTCGTGAAGGGCAAGAAGCCGCAGGAAGTCATCGACATGCTCGAAGGCGTCGACTGCGGCGGCAAAGGCACGTCCTGCACCGACCAGCTCGCCAAGGCGCTGAAAGAGATCCTCGCGGGAAGGCTCGGCTGACGACCATGCCGGACAGACACGGCATCCAGCGCGACATCGAGGCGTTCCAGAACGAGCTGGACAAGCTCTTTAAACGCCCCAACGAAGCGCCCGTCTTCGACACAAAACGGAAGCTCGAAGATGCCATCTCCGACAATCCGCGCTACTATCCGCCCGACCGCAGGCTCGAGCTCGCGGAGATCTTCTTCGGCATCCTCGATTTCGTCTACGAACGCGCCGGAAGCGACGACGACCCGGAGCTCTTCTGCAATCCGGTCCTGCCCGGCGCGGACCTCACGCGCCTGCCCGAGCCCGAAATGCTCTTCCGCTGCATGATGCCGCTGGCGTGGTCGATCCGCGGCCGCTGGGTCTACCCGGAGATGAAGCGCGTCACGGACGACTTCATCTCGTCCTTCTCGCACGATCAGGTCAAGCTCGTCTGGCAGATTCTGGATTTCCTGCTCGACCTCTTCCCGGACAAGTCCGGTTCCCCGGCATCATCCGAAGTCCGCGCCTACTGGCGCGAGCTCGCTGAAGCACCCGAACGCTTCCACGTGGAAACCCCGTCCGAAAAGTCGATCCTGCTCAAAGTCCTGCTGGAGGCGGCGCAGGACCACAAGATCATCCCGAAAGATTAACGCTGCAAGCACCGATAGAGTGCGCGGCTCCGCTCGCGCACACTGCGACCGTGTGCGTGCAGCGCTCCTTTTTCTTTAGGAATGTACGCAAATAATCCCGAAAAACTTTGTTTCCGGGTTTGAAATCCGTTTTCTAAGCTATATATTAAAAGACAACTATCGCCCCAAGTCAACAACTTCGCCTTCGCGCACCTCATGCGGCGGATGCGATTCAATTCAAATCAGGAGTTTATCTGGAAATGCCCGCTATTCCGAAATTCGTCGTGCTCAGCGAACAGCTTCGCGGTCAGATGTTTGAACTGAAACAGGATGAGATCACCATCGGCCGCTCCGACGAGCGCACCATTTGCCTGAAGGACCCCACCGTCAGTACGCTTCACTGCAAAGTCACGCGCAGCGGCGACAAGTTCGTCATCGCCGACGCCGGTTCCACCAACGGCACCAAGGTCAACGGCGCCCCGCTCACCGAGGAATATGAACTGCAGAACGGCGACATCGTCCGCATCGGCGCGTTCGAACTGCTCTTCGACACCGAAGACAAGACCATGACCATGTCGATCCAGAAGACACAGACCGGCATCGACATCAACGCCGCCAGCACGACCCAGACAATCAAGTCCGTCACCAGCACCGGTTTCACCGAACGCAAGCAGGGCAGCGGCCTCTCCAACAAGCTCATGATCATCATCGTCGTTCTCCTCGCACTCATCTTCCTCGCCATCCTCGGACTCTTCGTGAAGAGCTTCATGGAAGGCCAGAACGCCAACGCGTTCATCCCCGCCGCGCAGGACGTCGTGACCCGGATTGTTTAACACATGAACGACAAGAAAGACCCGCCGAAAAAAGCGCTTCCGGGTTCGAAGCGCAAGCCGCCCGCGTCCCTGTTCCTCTGGCTGCTTGCGTTCCTCGTCCTCGCCTCGCTCATCGTCTTCCAGTCCTCGCCCTATTTCGCCGCCACGGAGGAATGGAGCGCGAACGTATTCCTGTCGCACCTTGAGAAGGGCGAGATCGTCACCGCCGAGATCATGCCGGAATCCGACAAGATCCTCGCGATCTCCGGCGAGTTCAAGCTCGCCCCGAAAGCCGACGCGAACAAGGCGGACTCTGACGCGAAGAAGGATGAAGCTGAGAAGAAGGATGAGGCAAAGGCTTCCGCGCCTGAAATCGTCGAAAAAGACCTGACCAAACCGTCCGAGTCCGCCGACGCCACGGCCAAGAAGACCGCGCCGAAGCTCAAACTGAAATACAACACGCGCATCTACGCCACCGACGCCGTCATCTCCAAGCTGGAGGAAAAAGGCGTCCAGACCGTTTACCTGGAACGCGACGTGTGGTGGAAATCCCTGCTCCTGAACCTCGCGATCGCGGTCCCGATCCTGCTCGTCTTCTACTTCATCTTCACGCGCCAGATCCACGGCGCGGGCTCCGGCGCCATCCAGTTCGGCAAGAGCCGCGCACGCATGATCGACCCCAACGAAAACCACACCAAATTCGACGACGTGGCGGGCTGCGACGAGGCGAAGGAAGAGATGAAGGAGATCGTGGAATACCTCCGCGACCCGCTCAAGTTCAAGCTCCTCGGCGGCAAGATCCCGCGCGGCGCGCTCCTCACCGGACCGCCGGGCACAGGCAAGACCCTCATGGCGAAAGCCGTTTCCGGCGAAGCCTCCGTGCCGTTCTTCTCCATCAGCGGATCCGACTTCGTCGAGATGTTCGTCGGCGTCGGCGCGAGCCGTGTCCGCGACATGTTCCAGCAGGCACGCAAGAACGCCCCCTGCCTCATCTTCATCGACGAGATCGACGCCGTGGGACGCTCCCGTTTCTCCGGCATCGGCGGCGGACATGACGAACGCGAACAGACTCTGAACGCGCTCCTCGTGGAAATGGACGGCCTCGAAACGCAGGAAGGCGTGATCGTGATCGCCGCGACCAACCGCGTCGACGTGCTCGACCCCGCCCTGCTCCGTCCCGGCCGTTTCGACCGCCAGATCGTCATCGACCTGCCCGACATCGTGGGCCGCCGGAAGATCCTCGCCGTCCACGCGAAAAACATCAAGCTCGCGAAGGACGTCGACCTCGACGCCGTCGCGAAGAGCACGCCCGGATTCAGCGGAGCCGACCTCGCGAACCTCATCAACGAGGCCGCGCTGCTCGCCGCACGCAACAACAAGGACGCCGCCACCCAGTCCGACCTGGAGGAGGCGCGCGACAAAGTCTGCTTCGGACGCGAACGCCGCAGCCGCAAGATACCCGAACGCGACCGCAGGCTCACCGCCTGGCACGAGTCCGGACACGCCATCGTCAACCTCTTCCTCGAAAACAGCATCCCGCTGCACAAGGTCACGATCATCCCGCGCGGCCAGGCGCTCGGCCTGACCATGATGATGGAACACGAGGACCGCTATTCCCGCAGCCGCATGGAGATGCTCGACATCATCACCACCGACCTCGGCGGCCGCGTGGCGGAGGAGATCGCCCTCGGCGACATCACCAGCGGCGCCTCGCAGGACATCGCGCACGCCACGAACCTCGCACGCGCCATGGTCTGTTCCTACGGCATGAGCGACAAGCTCGGCACCGTCCAGTACGGCGAACGCGCCGACCACATCTACCTCGGACGCGACATCACGCGCAACGAGTCCTGCAGCGAGCAGACCCAGCGCGAGATCGACGACGAAGTCAAGCGCATCATCGGCGAGTGCAAGGCGCGCGCCACGAAGATCGTCACCGAACAGCGCGAACGCCTCGACAAGCTCGCAAACGCCCTGCTCGAACGCGAGACCATCTCCGGCGCGGACATCCGCAAGCTGCTGGATCTCCCGCCCGAAGAGGAAAAAGAGCCCGTCCTGTCCGGCGACAATGCCGACAAGCCCGCCGACGGCGCGTCCGCTCCCGCCGAGAAGAAGGACGACGGCGGCGAACCGCCCAAGTCCGATAACACCGTTATTTCCGTGAAGACGTTCTGATCACGGAGCGTCCGCATGACGACCGAAACTCTCGCACCCCTGATCCGCGTCAATGAGTCAGGGGTGTTTTTGTCGTGCCATGTCCAGCCCGGCGCGAAGCGCACCGCGGTCGCGGGCGTCTACGGCACGGCATTGAAGATCTCGCTCGCGGCGCCGCCCGTCGACGGCAAGGCGAACAAGGAACTGTGCGTGTTTCTGGCGAAGAAGCTGAAACTGCCGAAAAGCGCCGTCTCGCTGGTCTCCGGCCAGACCTCGCGCGACAAAGTCGTTTTCCTGCCGGGCGTCACGGCCGCCGCACTCGCCGCCACGCTGGAGTGAACCATGCCGCAGAACGCCTCCTACACGCCTTTCCGCAGCCTCCCGCAAGGCTCTCGCATCCTGCTCGCGTTCAGCGGCGGAGTCGATTCCGCCGTCGCTGCCGTCCTCGCGCTCCGCGCGGGCTATCGGGTCACAGGCGTCCACATGACGCTTCTCCCCGGTGGGGAAACCACGCAACAGAAGGCCGCCGACACCGCCGCAAAGCTCGGGATCGAACTCATTCACGCCGACTGCTCGAAAGCGTTCGAACAATCCGTCCTGCGTCCGTGCTGGGACATGTACAAATCCGGCTTCACGCCGAACCCGTGCGCCATCTGCAATCCGAAGGTCAAATTCGGCGCGCTCATGCCGCTGATGGAACAATACAGCTGCGCGGCGTTCGCCACGGGACATTACGCGAAAGCGGTCGACGCCGAAAACGGGGAAACCACCCTCGCCCGCGGCTCGTACCGCGAAAAGGACCAGTCGTATTTCCTCTTCGGGCTCTCGCAGGAACAGCTCGCGCGCATCGTCTTCCCGCTCGGCGGCATGACGAAACCCGAGGTGCGCGAGATCGCCCGCGAGCTCGGGCTCCCGAACGCCGAATCGAAGGAAAGCCAGGACGCGTGCTTCATGCCGCCGGACAAGACCGCGGCGGAGTTCCTGCACGACCACTTCGGCGAGACCGTGCCCGGCGGGACGTTCGCCGCCGCGTCCGACGGGCGCATCCTCGGGCGGCACGACGGCATCTACGCGTACACGATCGGGCAGCGCAAGGGCACGGGCGTGGCGATGGGCGTCCCGGCGTGGGTCAGCCGCATCGACGCGGGCGAAAACAAGGTCTTTCTCACGACAAATCCGGACGACCTCCTGCGCAATTCGCTCGTGCTGCCGTGCGCGCACTGGATCAGCAAGCCCGCCGAAGCCGTCGAATTCCGCGCGCAAGTACAAATCCGCTATCGTTCGCGCCCGGCGGACGCCTCGGTTCTGCTCTCGCCGAACGGCGTGGTCTTCATCCGGTTCGACACGCCGCAACGCGCGGTCACGCCCGGACAGGCGGCCGTCATCTACGACGGCGAACGTCTCCTCGGCGGCGGCTGGATTTCCTAAACTCAGGGTACAAAAACGCCCCCTTCCCCGTTCAAGAAAAAAGTGGATTACGCCTGCGGCCTCTGCTGAGGCGTATCGCTGCTGACCGCGATCACGGCGGCGCGGCCGAAGACATCCGACGGCGTACTGGACAGCACCACGACGCGCCGTTCGCCGTCGATCTCGTACTCGCGGATGATCGTTCTGCCCGTGTCGAACGCCTCGCGCACGGCCTTGCCCGCGTCGATATCCTGGAGCCACGGCACGGAATTGATGTTCCGCCACGGGATTTCACCCGTCTGCGTCATCTCGCCGTATTGCATGTGATAGTCGATGATGCGGCCTTCGCGGTCCGTCACCAGCACGCGCACCGGCAGGGATTCATAGATCTTTTCCGCCAGAACGCGTCTTCTGCGGCGCGCGCGAATGGAAAGCAGTGTGACCAGCGCCAGTCCGCCCAGCACGGCGGCGTTCGCGGCGAGCAGAGCGAAGATGCGTTTCCGGGTCCAGGTCTGATATACCCGGATCCTCGGCGCTTTTTTGGTCGCCGTGTTCGCCAGGACGCCGTTTTCCGGGAAATCGGACAGGTTCAGGCCGTATCGCTTCAGCGCCGCCTCGTTGAGCCACAGCTCATCGCTCTCCGGGATGGTCATCGGGAGATTCTGCCGCGACGCCTCCAGCGGAGCCTTTCCGAGCTCTTCCAGCAGGTCGCCGGCCTGGACCGCGAGCTTCTTCATGGAACGGCAGAAGCCCCCGACCGCGTTTTTCCGCGTGGGCGGTGTGTCCGCGAAGATCGGGCACGCGTCGAAGTCGGCGGGCAGCCATTCCACAGGGTCAAGCCCCCATTCGAACGAGGACAGCGAAACGATGACCGTGTCCGGTTGCATTTCAGCTTGAACCGCCGCCCGGAACGCCTCGATCTCCGCGCCGGGGACCTCGCCAAGCGACGGATACTGCTGCCTCATCACCTGGGAATAGTCTCCGGGCACAGAATCGGATGGAGTGACGGAATCGGGAAGCAGAAAGCTCTTCAGCATCTTCCCCGGGCCGAGCTTGTCGCGGAGCGCCGCCTCTTTCTTTTCGTCCCAGTTCACGCGGGACGCCAGCAGCACGACCTTCTTCGTATTCGGGAACGCCCGAAGCGCCAGATCCACGTTCGGCCACGGGTCCGCGGGGTGCACGATCGCGAAGTTATTAAGTTCCTTTCGTTCCGAATCCCTTGTATCGGTGTATATGCGGAGTTTTTCATCGAACGAGCTCACGCCCGCGAACACCACGGCGAGCTCGCCGTTCAGGTTTTTCGTTTTGAAATTGATGTCGTAATCCCCGTCGAGCAAATTCGCGATCGACGAGGCGATCACGTCGGACGCGACGACGATCACGGCACTGTACCGACCTTTCGCCTCGTATAACTTTCTGAATTCATCATCGGGAAGAACCACGCTGCTATGGAATGAGTTTTCGACCCGAACGGGGATCACTTCCGTTTCGTTCAGGAAAGACGGATGCACATACATCATCTCCCGTTCCTCGGGGAGCATGGAGAAAACGTCGGGATCCTCAATGTCCTCCCACCAGTTTTCGCCGAATTGTTCGGCGATCCTGTCCAGCTTCGCTTGTTTCCTCACCTTGCGTTCCGGCTCCGTCTCGCGCCACTTCCGCATGAGCTCGCGGTATTCCGCCTCGTGCTGCTCACGCACCTCCGCCAGTCCCGTCAGGAACTCCTCCTGGGCACGAGGTCCGGCTTCGGCGGGGAACAGGATCAGGATGCGCTTGAAGTGCAGCGGCTCAGGCAGCAGATCCGCCCTCGCGGGCAAACCGCAATCGAACAAGGACCGACCGGCCATCAGCACGGCGCAAAACAAAAACAGCTTGAAAAGCAGGCGTTTCAAATCCATTCTCCTGAACAGAATCCGGAAATCCGGTTTTCCGATTTACACAGAGAATATTATACTATCGAATGCGTGTAAAATCAAGCAAAACGGTCATTTTTCCGCGAAAAAAGCGGCGGATTCAGCGGGTCGCGGACGGCTGGTCCTTCGCGGCATCCGGTTTTACCTCGGTTTCCGGCTTTTTCTCATCCGTTTTAGCCTCATCCTTTTTGACGATGAAGGTGTCCTTTTCGTTCAGCGCGGCATCCATCGGGGACACGTCCGACGCCTTGAAGAGCTCCGCGATCGGGAGCTTGTTCTGTTTCGCGAGCAGGGCAAACGCCTTCGCATAGAAGAGCGCGCCGCGGAAACTGATGTGGCAGCGGTCGGACCTGCCCTCAGGATAGTTCGGATATTCGCCGGGCTTCAGCTCCAGATACAGCAGCGTGCCCTTCTTCTCCCCCGCGGCGTTCAGCTCCCTGTCGGCATACGCGTACAGGTCGACCAGGTCGCATTTCGTCTCGGCGGCCACCTCGCGCGCGGATTGCAGATAGGGATTCAGGAATCCGGCGGGCTTCAGCGAGCCGTCCTCCAGGTAGATGCCGAACGGGATGGACGTGGCGATCACGGGGATGCCGCCCGCCTTGCGGACGTCCTCCACGAAGCCTTTCATGTTCTCCTTGTACTCGGTCTTCGGGTCGGTGTAGCGTTCCGGCTTCGCCTTCGTGCCGTCGTTGTGCCCGAACTGAATGATCACGAAGTCGCCCTTCTTGACCTCGCGGAGCAATCCCTCCCAGCGTTTTTCCGCCTTGAAGCTCTTCGTCGAGCGCCCGCCGATGGAACGGTTCTTCACGGTCACGCCGTCCTTCACGAGTTCCTGCATGCGCTGTCCCCAGCCCTGCTGCGGCGCGTCCTTGCCGCGGTAGGTCATCATGGTGGAGTCGCCCGCCATGTGGATATCGGCGGCGGCGAGGGTGAACACGGCGGAAGCGAAGACGGCGGCAAGCAGTTTTTTCATGGTCGGGACTCCTGAAAACGAATTGATTCGCGAATGTTTTTCCGATACCATACACCGGAAAGGTCCGAAAAACAACCCGAAAACCGGAAAAAGCCGAAAAAAAGCACGAAAAAACCGGGAAAGCGCTTGGCCTTCCCGGTTCGGGATCAGTGCCGGGAAACCGGATGATGAAACCGGTCCCGTTCAGGCGGTCTTCAGCCGATCAATACTTGCGGCTGTCGACGATCTCCTGCGTGATCTTCTTGGTGACGACGGGCTCTCTGTCGGTGCCGACGTTGACACCGCCGACGTTGTCATACACGCCTTCCACGGAGGGGATGCGGGAGGGAACGCTCTTGCCGGCGTGGATCTGTTCGACCACGTCGAAGAGCTGGGCGCCGATGAGCGGGTTGCACTCGACGGTGCAGTTGGCGTTGCCGGCGAGGATCTGCTCGAACATGGTCTTGACGCCGTCGATGGAGATGATGATGATGTCCTTGCCGGGCTTCTTGCCGGCTTCTTCGATGGCCTGGATCGCGCCGAGCGCCATGTCGTCGTTGTGGGCGAAGAGGACCTGGATCTGGTCGGCTTCAGGAGACTTCAGGAACGATTCCATGACTTCCTTGCCTTTGGCACGGGTGAAATCGCCGCTCTGGGACTTGATGATCTTGATGCCGGGATAGTTCGCGATGATCTCTTCGAAGCCTTTCTTGCGGTCGATGGCGGGGGCGGAGCCGACGGTGCCGACGAGCTCGGCGACGTTGGCGTTCTCGCCGACGTTTTTCACGACCCAGCGGCCTGCACGGCGGCCTTCTTCCACGAAGTCGGAGCCGATGAAGCTGACATAGAGGCCGTCTTCGGAGACGTCAACGGCGCGGTCGAAGAGGACGACCGGGATCTCGGCTTCCTTGGCTTCCTTCAGGACGTCTTCGAAACCGGTGGCGACGACGGGCGAGAAGGAGATGACGTCCACGCCCTTGCTGATGAAGTTGCGGATGGCCTTGATCTGGTTTTCCTGCTTCTGCTGGGCGTCGGAGAACGTCAGCTCGATGCTGGCGCGCTTTTCGGCCTCGCCCTTGATGGACTCGGTGCTGGCCTTGCGCCAGTCGGATTCCGCGCCGACCTGAGAGAAGCCGACTTTGATCTTGGAGCTGTCGCTCTTGGAGCATCCGGTGACGAGGAGCGTCGCGGCCGCGGCGGCCATGATGACGGTTGCAAACTTGTTCATGTTGCTTGCCTTTCTTTGGTTGTTGTTAGGAAAAAGTTACTGGGATTTCGATTTGGATTTGGAGATCTTCGTGATCAGGTTCTGCATGAAGATGAACGCGAGCACGAGGAGGCCGACGATGATGCGGGTCCACCAGGAGTTGATGCGCCCGTCGAACACGATCAGCGTCTGGATCAGGCCGAGCACGAGCACGCCGAAGAGCGAGCCGAAGACGTAGCCGACGCCGCCCGTGAGCAGCGTGCCGCCGATCACGACCGCGGCGATGGCGTCCATTTCCAGGCCGACGCAGTTCAGCGGGTTGCCCGCCTTCAGGTACACGGCGTAAACCACGCCCGCGAGCGCGGAGCAGAATCCGGCGATCGTGTAGGTCATGATCTTGGTGCGGCCGACCGGGATGCCCATCAGCGTCGCGGCGAGTTCGTTGTCGCCGATGGCGTAGATGCTGCGTCCGGAGCGCGTGCGCTGCGAGAAGAAGATCGCCGCGAGCAGCACGACGATGTACACGATCACGATGAAGCGGAGGTTCATGCCCTTGCCGAGCTTGATCGTGAGGTCGTTCTGGATGAAGTTGAACACCGGGTCGTTCTTGATGCCGATGGATTCCTCGCTCACGATGAAGCCGCAGCCGCGGATGAAGAACATGCCGGCGAGCGTCACGAGGAACGGCGGCAGGCTGAAGCAGTGGATCAGCCAGCCCTGGAGCATGCCGAACGCGATGCCGATCGCGAGTGCGAGGGCGATCGCGACGAGGGCGTTGCTGCCCGTGGCGATCATCTTCGCGATCAGGATGCTGGTGAAGGCGATGATGGAACCGACAGAAAGGTCGATGCCGCCCGTGAGGATCACCAGCGCGGTGCCGATAACGGCGATGCCGAGGTAGGCGTTGTCGACGAAGAGGTCGAGGAACACCTTCGGCGAACCGAAGTTGTCGAAGGAGATGATGCCGATGAGGTAGACGATGAAGAACACCAGGATCGTCGCCGAGATCGGCACGTAGCGCATCGGGAATTTGAACTTTTTCATTGGACGCCTCCTTTCGCGGCCTTCGAGGCGAAGATGGAGAGCACTTTCGCGCGGAAGACCGGCGACTGGAGCAGGCACACGATGATGACCACCATGGCTTTCGGCACGGCGACGATCGCCGGGCTCACGTTCTTCATGTACATCGTGGTCGTCAGCGTCTGGATCAGGATCGCGCCGACCAGCGAGCCGGAGAGGAAGAACCGGCCGCCCGCCATGGAGGTGCCGCCGATCACGGTGGCGAGGATGGCATCAAGTTCGAGGTTAAGGCCGGCGTTGTTGGAGTCGGCACACTTGATATTGGAGGCTGCGAGCAGTCCCGCCATGCCCGCGCAGAATCCGCAGATGACGTAGGTGAGCCATTTGATGCGGCGCGCCTCGATGCCGGCGTAGCGGCTGGCGCGTTCGTTGTTGCCGACGGATTCGATGAAGAGCCCGAACGCGGTCTTGCGCGTGAGCAGTCCGAAGATCACGTACATCGCGACCACGATCCACACCGAGAACGGCAGGAACAGCGCGTGTCCGTTGCAGAGGAACACCAGTCCGGGGTTGTCGAACGTGATGATCTGGCCGTCGGTGATCAGCTGGGCGACGCCGCGTCCGGCGACCATCAGCACCAGCGTGGCGACCATCGGCTGGATGCCGAAGCCCGCGACCAGCATGCCGTTCCAGAACCCGGCGAGCGTCGTCAGGACCAGCGCGGCGAGGACCGGGATAATCCAGTAGACGGACGGTCCCATGCCCGCGCCGATGCAGGTGCCCGCGTCGAGCATGGAGATGAGGAGCGCGGCGATCGCGCCTGCGATTGCCATGACCGCGCCGACCGAGATGTCGATGCCGCCCGTGGCGATCACGAGCGTCATGCCGATGGCGAGGACCATGACCTTCGAGCCCTGGTTCAGGATGTCGATCGGGGTGCCGTAGAGGTAGTAGCCGAAAATGGAGACGCCTTTGCCGTCCTTCTTCCCGGGGGCGGCCTGCTGTCCGGCGGAATCCTGCACGGTCTGCGCGGCGGCCCCGGCTTCTTCCGTCGCGGCATTCGCGGCGGCTTCCACGGAGTCGTTCACAGACTCATAGTTTTCGGGGGTGATCCAGGAGGTGCCGGGCTGGGGGGACTCGACCGTACCGGACGGAGCCTGGACCGCCTGGGCAGAATCCTGTTTCTTGATCTCGATTTTGAAGAAGTTGTCGGTGAAGATCGCATTGAACAACAGAAGCAAAGCGAGCGAGACAAGGGGCCATACGAGATGGCGGAATTTGTTCGATGATTTATTCATGTCGGGGGTCCCTTAACCTGCGATGAGTTTCATAACGTTCTTGAGGGAGATGTCGGAACCCGCGACCTCGCCGACTTTCTTGCGGTCGCGGAGCACGATCACGCGGTCGCAGTCGCGGACGACTTCCTCGAGTTCGGAGCTGATGAAGATGACTGCCATGCCTTCGCCGCAGAGCTGCTGGGTCAGCGCCTCGATCTCCGCCTTCGCGCCGACGTCGATGCCGCGCGTGGGCTCGTCGAGGATCAGGAGCTTCGGATTGGTGGCGAGCCAGCGGGCGATCAGGACTTTCTGCTGGTTGCCGCCGCTCAGGTGCTTGATGAGCTGTTCGCCGCTCGGGGTCTTGATGCGGAGCAGCTTGATGTATTTCTCCGCCATCTCCTCCTGCTGTTTCAGCGTCATGGTCTTCCAGATGCCTTTCGACGCCTGGAGCGCGAGCATGATGTTTTCGCGGATGGTGAGGTCGGGGATGATGCCGGTCACTTTGCGGTCTTCGGCGATCAGGGCGATCTTCGCCTTCACCGCCTTCTGCGGGGAATTGAAATTGACGGACTTTCCGCACATGGTCATGGTGCCGGAGTCGTGCGGATCCACGCCGAAGATGATCTGCGCGATCTCGGAGCGTCCGGACCCGAGCAGGCCGGCGAGGCCGAGCTGTTCGCCCTCGCGGATGCTGACGTCGACCGGGCTGATCGTGCCGACGCGGCCGATGCCCTTCGCCTCGTAGACGGTGTCGCCGAACTTGGTGTTCTTCACGATCCCGGCCTGCATCTGGTTGATCTCGTCCGGGGTCTTGCCGATCATCTTCGCGACCATTTCGATGCGCGGGAGGTCCTTCGCCTCGTAGGAGCCGACCAGCTGGCCGTCGCGCAGGATGGTGATGCGGTCGCTGACCTCGTAGACCTGGTCGAGGAAGTGCGTGATGAAGATGATCGCCATGCCTTCCTCGCGGAGCTTCTTCATGACCTTGAAGAGTTCCTTCACCTCGTTTTCGTCGAGGCTGGAGGTCGGTTCGTCGAGGATCAGCAGCTTGCAGTCCACGTCCAGAGCGCGGGCGATCGCCACGAGCTGCTGGATGGCGATGGAGTAACTGGAAAGGTTTTCGCCGACGTTGATGTCGATGTCGAGCCGGGCGAGCGCCTTGCGTGCCTGCACCTTGCGTTCCTTCTTGTCGATGAATCCGAGCTTCGTGCGCGGTTCGCGGCCGATGCAGATGTTTTCGGCGACCGACAGGTCGGGCAGCAGGTTCACTTCCTGGTACACGGTGCTGATGCCGGCGTGTTCGGCGTCCAGCGGGGACCGGAATTTGCACTCCTTCCCGTTGAAGTAGACCGAGCCCGCGGAGGCGGGATAAACGCCCGTGATGATCTTGATGAGCGTGCTTTTTCCGGCGCCGTTTTCGCCCATGAGCGCGTGGATCTCGCCGGCTTTCACCGCGAAATCGACGCCCTTCAGAGCCTTGACTCCGAGAAACTGCTTCTCAATGCCTTTGGTTTGCAGTAAATCCATTCGTCTTTCCTGATGTGGGGTGTGAGTGGACGATTCATTTAGAATATGTTCTAGAAAAGATAGCACAAATTCGGCGTTTTTCAATCATGTTTTTCTATTTTTCCGGAATTATTTGTTTCGAGTTTCAAATATTTTCTCCTTATCCATACTTTCTTCTTGATTTTTTACCTTCCGGAAACTATATTATGGCGATTCGGAATGTATCTTTTTTCAGCATCTTTTTTTTTGACGCAAAGGAGGCTTCTTTCATGGGCAAAACAGCCGTCATCACGGGCGCAAGCCGCGGCATCGGCGCCGCGATCGCGGAAAAACTCGCTTCGGAACACTGGGACGTCGCCCTTCTGGCGCGGAAGCCGCAGGCCGACGGCGACGCGCAGTGCGCCGAAATCGCGCAAAAATACGGCGTCGCCGCCCGCTACTACGTCTGCGACATCTCGAAAGCGGATGACCGGGAAAAAACGATCGGCGCGGTCATCCGCGATTTCGGCGGCATCGACGCGCTCGTGAACAACGCCGGAGTCGCGCCGAACGTGCGCGCGGACCTGCTCGACATGACAGAGGAAAGCTTCGACCGTGTCATCGGCATCAACCTGAAGGGCACGCTCTTCCTTTCCCAGCTCGTCGCCCGGCATTTCGCCGAGAAGAAAAGCGGCGTGATCGTGAACATCGGGAGCTGTTCCGCGACGGTCGTCAGCACGAACCGCGGCGAATACTGCATCTCGAAGGCGGGCGTCGCCATGGTGACCCAGCTCTTCGCCGTCGAAATGGCGAAGTACGGCGTGAACGTGTACGAGATCCGGCCCGGCGTGATCGCCACGGACATGACCGCCTGCGTGAAGGAGAAATACGATAAACTCATCGCCGGAGGGCTCACGCTCCAGCCGCGCTGGGGCCGCCCGGAAGACGTCGCGAAGGCGGTCGCCATGATGCTCCGCGGCGACATCGGGTATTCCACCGGACAGGTCGTGAACGTCGGCGGCGGCCTGGAGGTCGTGAGGCTGTGAATATCCGCCGCGTCCATACGCTCGTGATCGGGAGCGGAGCCGCCGGGCTGTGCGCCGCCGTCAGGTTGCACGCGCTCGGCGTGACCGACGTCCTGATCTGTTCCGAGGGGCTCCGCATGGGGACCTCCATCAACACCGGCAGCGACAAGCAGACCTACTACAAGCTTGGCATGTACGGCGCGGAACCGGACTCCCCTGCCCTCATGGCGCGCGACCTCTTCGCGGGCGGCGCGGTCCACGGCGACCTGGCGCTGGTCGAGGCCGCCGTCTCCCAGCAGGCGTTCGCCCACCTCGCATCGCTCGGCGTCCCGTTCCCCCACGACGAATTCGGGCAGTTCATCGGCTACAAGACCGACCACGATCCGAAGCGTCGCGCCACCAGCTGCGGCCCGTACACCTCGCGCGACATGTGCCTGCGCCTCATCGACGCCGTCAAATCACGCGGGATCCCCGTGCTGGAGGACCGCGTGGTCTTCTCCCTGCTCACCGCCCCCGAGGGCGAAACGAAACGCTGCATCGGCGCGGCGCTCGTGAACCGCCGGGCGAAAAAGAAATCCAATATGATCGAGTTCATCCGCGCGGAGAACGTGGTGTTCGCGGCGGGCGGCCCCGGCGGCCTGTACGCCCGGAGCGTGTACCCGACCGTCCACACGGGCGGCATCGGCGTTGCGCTTGAGGCGGGCGCAACGGCGCGGAATCTGCCGGAATCGCAGTTCGGGCTCGCCTCGCTGAAATTCCGCTGGAACGTCTCCGGCAGCTACATGCAAGTGCTCCCGCGCTTCATCTCCACGGACGAAAACGGCGGGGACGAACGCGAATTCCTGCGCGACTATTTCGACGACGTCGGCGCGCTGGAGGACGCCGTGTTCCTGAAAGGCTATCAATGGCCGTTCGCCGCCGTCCACGTGCCCGGCTCCTCCCTCGTCGACCTCATGGTCTACGTCGAGACCGAGCTCCGCGGACGCCGCGTGTGGCTGGATTACCGCGCCGATCCCGCCGACCTCGACGTCGCCTCGCTTTCGAAGGAGACGCGCGACTATCTCGAAAAGAGCGGCTGTACCGGGCGCACCCCGCTGGAACGCCTCGTCCAGATGAACGCGCCCGCCGCGGAGCTGTACCGCGCGCACGGCATCGACCTCGCGAAGGAACCGCTTGAGATCGCCGTCTGCGCCCAGCACAACAACGGCGGACTCGCCGCGAATCTCTGGTGGGAATCCGAAAACATCCGTCATCTCTTCCCCGTCGGCGAGGTCAACGGCTCGCACGGCGTGATCCGGCCCGGCGGCTCCGCGCTGAACGCGGGCCAGGTCGGGGCGTTCCGCGCCGCCGAATTCATCGCCGCGAAGGATGCGGAGCCCGACGGATCGTTCGACGCGCCGTTCGATGCCGCCGCCAAAAAGATCGAGGAGGATATCTTCGACAAAATGGGCAAAGGCACGTTCTTCGACTGGAAGGAACAGCGCGCAGTCATGCAGGCTCGCATGAGCAGATCCGGGGCATTTCTGCGCGACAAGGAATCGCTGGAAACCGCCTTGCAGGAGACGCGAGCCCAGCTCGCAAACCTTCAGAACGACGGCCTCGCCTCGAACTCCGCCGCCGAACTCTCCGAACGCCTCCGCACCCGGAGCCTCGTCTTCGCCGCCGCCGTCTACCTCGCCGCCATGCTCGAACAGGTCGAGGCGGGCGTCGGCTCGCGCGGCGGGTCCGTCGTACTCACGCCGGACGGACGCTCCGTCCACGACAGACTGCCGTTCAGGATCGCGGATGAGGACAAATCGTTCCGTGCCTCGGTCCAGGAGATCACCGCCGCGCCGGACGGCTCCGTTTCGGTCCGCCGCGTCCCGTGCCGCCCGATCCCGGAAACGGACGGCTGGTTCGAGACCGTCTGGAAAGCCTGCCGCGAAAAAAAGATTTACAACACAGGAGACTGACGCATGGATTACCCGAAACCCGCCTCGTTCCACACACTCGACGAATTCCGCGCGCACCTCGCCGCGTCGAATATCCCCATCGGCCTTGCCGAACTCCCGCCCGCCGGCGAGTCAGCGCTCGCGAAGCCGCTGAACGGGATCGGCAACCGCTGGGCGGTCCTGCCCATGGAGGGCTGGGACTGCGGACGCGACGGCACGCCGTCCGAGTTCACGCGCCGCCGCTGGCTCCGGTTCGCCTCGAGCGGGGCGAAGCTCATCTACGGCACCGAAGCCGCCGCCGTGATGCACTCCGGGCGCAGCAACACGCGTCAGCTCCTCGTCGCCGACCACACCGCCGGGGCGCTGAAACAGCTCAACGCGGAAATGCGCCGGACGCACCGCGAACGCTTCGGCACGGATTCCGACCTGAAGATCGGGCTCCAGCTCACGCACTCCGGGCGATTCTCGCATCCCGACGACGACCGCGTGCTCGCCTCGAAGACCGCGTACGCCCATCCCCTGCTCGACCAAAAGTTCCGCAACGACGCCTCGAACGTGGTCACGGACGACGAGGTCGCGGACATCATCGCGCACTTCATCCGCGCCGCCGAGCTCGCGCAGGACGCCGGGTTCGACTTCGTGGACGTGAAGCTCGCGCACGGCTACCTCGGGCACGAATTTCTCACCGCCTATGACCGGCCCGGCCCGTTCGGCGGCTCCTTCGAGAACCGCACGCGCTTCTTCCGCGAGATCGCGGAGGGCATCGCGAAACGCTGTCCCGGCCTCGAGCTCTCCTCGCGCGTCAGCATCTTCGACATCCGCCCGTTCGTGAAAGGCGCGGACGGCGTCGGCGTCCCGATGGACTGGACCGGCCCCTACCCCTACGCGTTCGGCGGCGCGGGCGACGGCCTCACGATGGACCCCGACCTGAAAGACACGGTCGCGCTCGTCGGCCTCATGCGTTCGCTCGGCGTGAAAATGATCTGCGCCACGATCGGCAGCCCGTACTACTGCGTCCACATCCAGCGGCCGGCGTTCTACCCGGTCTCCGACGGCTACCTGCCGCCGCACGACCCGCTCCGCAGCGTGTGGCTCCATATCGAGGCAGTGCGCCGTCTGCGCGAACTCTGCCCCGGCCTGATCGTGGTCGGCTCCGGTTACACCGCGCTTCAGGAATACCTCCCGCACGCAGCCGAATACGCCGTGTCGAACGGCCTCACGGATTTCGTCGGGTTCGGGCGCATGGCGCTCTCCTACCCCGATTTCTGCGCCGACGTCCTCGCCGGACGCCCCCTGCGCCGCGCCTGCATCTGCCGGACGTTCGGCGACTGCACCAACGCCCCGCGCGCCGGGATGATCTCCGGCTGCTATCCGCTCGACGAATGCTACAAGAGCCGCCCCGAAGCCAAGACGCTCGCCGAACTCAAGAAGGCCGCAAAATCCAGCAAATGAATTCATTCACCCCATATAAGAAAAGGTTTTCGCCATGCTACACAAAACCGTTCTGACAGCTTCGCTCCTCGCCGCAGCGCTCGTTTCCGCGTTCGCCGCGGAACCCGTGCTCGAATTCAAGGTGAACAAGGGCGCGCCGCGCACCGCCGGGATGTGCGGCCCCACGCACGACGAGGAAGTGATCTACGGCCTCGGCTCCGACGGCAAACAGCATTATTTCGCGGTCGGCACGGACGTCCGCGGCTCCGGCATCACGATCTGGCAGTCGGAGGACATGGTGAACTGGCGGGACGTCGGGCGCGTCTTCACGCGGGAGAACAAGCCCGCGATCCTCGAAAACGGCGGACGCGGCTTCGCCTACACGTTCCGCAACGTCGAAATCGGCGACGACGGCGCGTACAAACTCCTCGACACGCCCGCGCAGGGCAACAACCGCCTCGGCAACGCCTTCTGGGCGCCGTGCATCTATTACCACGTGTACGACCAAACCTATTACCTCTACTACTGCTGCTCGGCGTTCGGCGTCCGCAATTCGTTCATCGGCTGCGCGAAGAGCAAGACGATCGACAAAGGCTGGGAGGACTGCGGACAGCTCATCCACACGCGCGTCGGCGACGGCAAGCGCTTCAACGCGATCGACCCGGCGGTCATCCTGGGCAACAACACCGGGCGCGTCTGGATGGTCTACGGTTCGTATTTCGGCGGCATCGCGCTCGTCGAGCTCGACCCGAAGGACCCGTCGAAACTCCTCCATCCCGGCACGCACGGCAAGACCGTCGCCTCGCGCACCACGGACACCGTCTTCGACATCAGCACGCTGGAGAAGGCGAAGGCCGCGCCGAAGAACGACCCCGGCGCCGGCGCCGGCGTCGAGGGGGCCAGTCTCCTGTATGATCCGCTTCACGGGTATTATTATCTGTTCGTCACATACGACAACCTGGAGTGGAGCTACAACTGCCGCGTCGGACGGTCGAAAAACATCGAGGGGCCGTACCTGGACTACAACGGCAAGCCGCTGATCGCCGACCAGCGGAAACTCGGCGAGAACACCGTGTACGGCACGAAGATCATCGGCCCGTACCGCTGGAAATCCGACAACGCCGGCTGGGCGGGGACCGGGCACACCACGGTCTTCGGCGAAGGAAGCATGATCATGTTCGGCAGCAACAGCAAGTGGCAGGGCGCTCCCGGCTCGTTCCTCGGTCTGCGCCGGGTCTTCTGGTCGAAGGACGGCTGGCCCATGCTTTCGCCCTGCCTGTACGCGGGCGAAGGATTCTCCATCGGAAGCGGGGAAAAATATGTCGATGACAAACTGATTCCTTTCGATAACACGGTCAAAAAAGACGGCATCCTGAACTCCGGCGAGTCCGCGCAGTGGGATTTCATCGTCTTCGGCCAGTCGCAGGACCGATCGAACCGCCGCGTCGACGAATCGACGGTCTACACGCTCAAAACGGACGGGACCATCGAGGGCGGCGGCACGTGGAAGATCGGCACATGGAATTCCGTTATGCTGATCGCGGACGGCCGCACGAAGGACGGGAAAGGCTTCGGCCAACACATCCTCACAAACGGCGTTTCCATGCTGGTCGAGCTCCCCAGCGGCGTGAAGGCGGACGGCGTCTGCGCCTACGGCTGGGACCAGGACCGCAAATGCCAGACCGTGTTCTTCACCGGACTCACAGACAAGGGCGTCGCCGTCTGGGGACAAAGGATTCCCCCCTCTTCAACCAAAGCAAATTAACCCCAACACCCCGGAGAATTTATAATTATGAAAACAAAATCGACCTGCATCATCGCCGCGGTCCTCGCCGCGACGCTCGTTTCCGCGTTCGCAGCGGAACCCGTCATTGAATTCAAAGTGAACAAGGACGCGCCGCGCACCGCCGGGATGCTCGGCCCTTCGCACGACGAGGAAATGATCTACGGCCTCGGCTCCGACGGCAAACAGCACTATTTCGCGGTCGGCACGGACGTCCGCGGACAGGGCATCACGATCTGGCAGTCGGACGACCTGGTGAACTGGAAGGACGTCGGGCGCGTCTTCACGCAGGCGAACGCGCCGAAGATTCTGAACGTCGGGCCGCGCGGCTGGAGCTACGACTTCAACGCCGTGACCATCGACGACAAAGGCGAATACGGGTTCCTGACCGAACGCAAGCCCGGCGCGAACAACTACCGGCTCGGCGGCGGCCAGCCGTTCTGGGCGCCGTGCATCTACTTCAATGAACCGGACCAGACCTATTATCTCTACTACTCCTGCTCCGCCTACGGCACGCGCAATTCGTTCATCGGCTGCGCGAAGAGCAAGACATTAGATAAAGGCTGGGAGGACTGCGGCGCGCTGATCCACACGCGCACCGGCGACGGAAAGAAATACAACGCCATCGACCCGGTCGTCATCAAGGACGTCGACGGCAAACTGTGGATGATCTACGGTTCGTTCTTCGGCGGCATCGCCATCGTGCAGCTGGACCCGAAGGATCCCGCGAAACTGCTTCATCCCGGCACGCACGGCAAGACCATCGCCTGCCGCGGCTATGAGAAAGTCTACGAGCAGGACGGATTCGAGGGAAAGCCGACCATGAGCGTCGACGGACAGCGTTTCACCGCCTACGGCATCGAGGGCGCGAGTATCGTCTACAATCCCGAGACGAAATACTACTACCTCTTCGTCTCCTACGACCGCCTCGCCCTGACCTACCATGTGCGCGTGGGGCGTTCGAAAAACGTCGAGGGGCCGTATCTGGACTACAACGGCAAACCGCTGGTCTACGATCAGGAGAAACAGGGCCCCGAGGACGTGAACGGCACCAAGCTCATCGGGCCGTACCGCTGGAAATCGACCGGCGCGGGCTGGGTCGGGACCGGACACACCACACTCTTCTACGCCTCCGACAACGGAATCATCCCGCCGGAAGACTGCTTCAGGCTGATGTTCGGCAGCAACAGCAAGGACCGCGCCAACGGCGCGTCGTTCGTGGGGCTTCGCCGCGTCTTCTGGTCGGGTGACGGCTGGCCGCTGCTCTCGCCCTGCCTGTACGGGGGCGAGGACCTGTATATCGGAACGGAATCGGAATCCCTCGGAAAAAAAGACAATATCGTCACGAAAGAGAGCATCGTGAATTCCGGCGATTCGACGCAGTGGGATTTCATCGTCTTCAGCGTCACGGACGACACCACGTTCCGGCGCGTCGACGAATCGACCGTCTATACCCTCAAAAAAGACGGGACCATCGAGGGCGGCGGCAAATGGTCGCTGGACCCGGAGAATTCCATAATAGGCTATGGAGACTTCATCACGGAGGAAGGCAGGAAGTTCGCCATTGAAGTCTACCCGAACGGCATCTCCATGACCGTGGAACTCCCCGGCGGCGTGAAGGCGAAGGGCGTCTGCGCCTACGGCTGGGACCAGGACCGGAAATGCCAGACCGTGTTCTTCACCGGACTCACAGACAAGGGCGTCGCCGTCTGGGGGCAGCGCATCCCGCCGAAAACCGAAAACAATTGAACCATATTGTGCCGTCGCGAAGCACGGCACTACCGCAGTGGAGGACTTGTCCTCCTGCCACGAAATGAACTGAGACAATACGCAGAGATCAAACACGAGGTTGCTCCGAACGGGGCAGCCTCTTTTTTTCGCACATGCCGGGGATCCGCATCCGCAAATCAGGATTAAGGGCGTTTAGAGGCGCATATCGCATCTGCCCCCTGCACTGACCCGTTTTACCTGTTTCCCTGCCCTGAAACGGCCTCCGCGTGCATTCTCCGTCAAACAGAACATCTGTCCCCTGCCCTTTTCTTGTGGAAATAGTCATCCCATCTTGTAGTTCCGCACGGATTCCCCCCGTTTCGCCATTTCATCCAGGCACACCGTGCCGTTGTGAAGCGAGGCACGCCCCAAGCAAATTGTCCTCCCCATGAAGGCAGAGAAAAGCCCCTGCACCCGTTTCCAGGTGCAGGGGCCGTTGGTTCAGTAGAACCGTCCGGTTTCAGCGGACAGAACTGAATGTGTCACGCATAACTTATGCGATGACGGTCCAGTTCATGTCAACGCCGCGGCCGAGTTCAACCCACTGAGCGGTGTCGCCGGAGTTGTAGTAGCCGAGCATACCGGTGGAGTACTGACGAACCAGGAGGTCATCCTTCTGGTCGCCGTTGTAGTCACCGGCACCGACCACGAACCAGTCTTCGGCGTCGAGCTGAGCCAGGGACACGAAGCTGTCGATGTTGCCATCGGCGCACATGACCATGGAGCCGGTCGCCAGGTGGAACAGCACCAGATCGTCCTTGCCGTCGCCGGAGAAGTCGCCGATCGCGCGGACATCCCAACCGCTCCAGTTGGCGGAGCCGAGGGCCTTGGCTTCTTCGTCGATGCCGACGGAGTAGAGGTACTGACCATTGAGGCCGGACATGAGGATGCTGTCCTTGCCGTCGCCGTCGAAGTCGCCGCAGCCGACCAGCGTCCAGTCTGTGCCGCCGAAGCTGTTGCTGATGGAGACCCAGCTTTCAGTTCCGTCGGTCCAGGCGCCGAGAGCGTAGAGTTCGGGCGCGTACCAGACGATGGAGTTGGCGTTTTCGTTGCCGGTGAGGTTACCGACTTTGTTCTTCCAGGCGATGTCATCGACGTTCGTGAGATAGCCGATGTTCTGCCAGGTCGATCCATCCGGATTGTCGATTGCATCGGTGTAGAAGCCGATGTAAGCGCCCTTGCCGGTGGTTTCGGTGGTAACGTTGCCGACGAGGACGGAATCCGCCTTGCCGTTGCCGGTCATGTCGTAGCAGCCGAGGTTTTCCCATTCGGCCGGGTGACTGCTGCCGGCGGACTGCCATTCGGACGTACCGTTCATCCAGTAGCCGTGCTGGTAGTTGTTGCCGGTCCAGACAAACATCACGTCGGAGATGCCGTTGCCGTCGATATCGGAGCTTGCGGGCTTCGACGGAGTCGGCGGCGGAGTCGGCTTGTCGCCGATCACGAGGGCGAGTTCGTTGTTGTCGGTCATGCCGAGCGCGTAGGTGAAGTCGCCGATCACGACGGCTTCAGCGCCGACCTTCAGCGTGACATCGCCGAACACGACGTCGCTGTTGAAGCCGGCAGCGTCGGAGGCGAGCAGGTAGGTGCCCTTCACCGCGGCGGCGGTCAGCGTGTAGGTCGCATCGCCGGAGACGAAGGAGAAGCCGCCGAACTGAGCCGCTTCAGCCGTCGCGTTGGCAGTGTCGAACGCAACCGTACCGTTGATCGTGACGGCCGTGGCAAACGTGGCCTTGCCGACGAGCGTGGCTTCGGCGTTGATCGTGACGGTCTTGGCGATGGCATCCGTGAAGGAGACATTGCCGCCGACGACCTTGACTTCGCCGTAAGCAACGACTGCCGCGATGGCGGCGTCGCCGGTCGCGAACGCGTCGTAGCCGATGACAGCGGTGCCGCCGGAGACAGTGACGACCGCGCCGTCAGCGAGGGTGGCCCATGCGTCGTTCACGTAGGTGACCGTGATCGGCGCGATGTAGACAGCCTTCGTGAGGGCCAGGTCGTTGTTGTCCGTGAGGGCGAGCGTGTAGTCGATGCCGTCGACCTGGACGGTCTCACCGAGCGTGAGATCGGCGATCTTCGCAGCGGTGGTCTGGAGCGTGACGGTGCTGTTGAAGCTGGCAGCGTCAGTGGCCAGAGCATAGGTGCCGTCCTTCTGATCAGCGGCCATCGTGACCGTGATGGTCGGAGTGCCGGTGATGATCGAGAAGCCCTTGACGGAGGCGCTTTCGCCTTCAGGCTGAGAGGTGATGTCGATGTCGAGGATGGCGCCTTCCGCGAAGGAAACCGCCGCGCCTTCGAGCATTCCGAGACCGCCGGTGACCTTCGCGCCGGCCTCAACCGTCAGAGTACCGGTGCCGCGGACGGAAGCATTCGTCGCGACTGCGCCGCTCTGGAGGATGAGGGTACCTGCCGCGCTGGCGCCGACGGAGGCGTTTTCGATCGTGGAGCCTTCGGTGGCGGTGACGGTGCAGGTGATGGCGTTGGTGAAGGAGACCTTGCTGGCGATGACCGTGATGGAGCCCTTGACGGAGACGACGGCCGCGGCCGCATCGGCGGTAGCGAACGCATCGGTACCGATGATGGCGGTGCCGCCGGCGACTTCAACGACGTCGCCTTCAGCGAGGTCCGCCCAGGCGGTGTTCACGAACACGTCGGTCTTCTTGGCGAGCAGATGGAGTTCATTGCCTACCACGTTGAGGGAGTAGGCGCTGTTGTCCGTCTTGTAGACGCCGTCGCCGGTGATCGAGGTCGCCGTGAGGACGAGGACATCGGATTCGAGGCCGGTGACGATGAAGTTCTTGGCGGAGACCAGGATGGTACCGGCATTGACGACGTCGCCGGCGATCGACAGGGCAGTAGCGCCTCTGTAGGTCAGCTGAGCGGAAGCGTCAATGGTGATGGCGTTGGTCAGGGCCAGGTCGGTGGCAGCCTTGCCGCCGGTGATGTACAGGGTAGCACCATCGGTGAGGGCCGGAGCGGCCGTGGCGATATCGGTGAACGCGTTTTCGCCGTAGAACAGGGCTTCTCCGTTGTAGGAGGCGCCGAGCTTGAGTTCTTCGGTGTATTCGCCGTTCACGTAGATATCCTTGAACGCACCCTTCAGCACGACGGTGGTGAGGGTCGGCGTCTCGGCGGTCTCGTCGTAGTCGGTGACGATCTGGTAGGCCGGAGCTTCCGGATCGAGGCCGATGACCGTGATGTCGTCGAGCGTGACGTTCTCGAACGCATTGTCCATGCTGATGAAGACCTTGCTGGAACCGGTGTAGCCGGTGACGTCGATGTTGATCACCGCGTCGCTGGAGGCCATGCGCAGGGTACGTCCGGTGAGGGACGCATCAGCCGACAGGTTCAGAGTCTTGAACCAGTAGGTGTAATTGATGCTGTTCACGCCAGCCAGGTTCAGGGTCTTTGCGCCAGTGTATCCCGGAAGTTCGGAGAAGTCCGCATCAGCGCGTCCGGCACTCAGATTACCGTTGATCTGGGAATTTTCAACGTTGAAGATGAAGTCGGAGTAGCTGCGCGGGGTGGCCTGAGACCAGTCGCCGAGCGAGAAGCGCATCATGTACTGACCTTGCTGATCGCCCTTGCCGATCGTGGTGCCCTTGATGTTGACCGTGACGGTGCCTTCGGACTCCTGGTCGCCGTCCTGGATTCTCCACCACTTGTCATTCGGGACATAAACGTTCTCGAAGTTGATCTCGAGATTCGCGCCGATATAGGTCTTGCCGTCGATTTCCACGGTCTTGCCGACCGGGGAGTCGCCGATGAAGAGGAGATCGTCGCGGATGACGCTGTCCTTGAAGTTGAACTGGATGAGCGCCGGAGCTTCTTCCGTTCCGTAGAACTGGTTGAAGCTGCAGCCGGTCACAAGGATCGCGTTGGCGTTTCCGCCGACCGTAGACCCGATCACGTTGACCGTGGCGCTGCCGAAGTAGCGGTTCTGATGGTTCCAGGGTTCTCCATCCGTCACATAACCGAGCAGGTAGCTGCCGGCAGCCGTGCCGAACGTGCTGTCCTGAATCGTCACACAGATATCGCCAACATAGGTTCTGTCGCCATTGGTGTAACCGTTGATGATGACCGGAATATTGCTGTTGGTCAGGTAGATGTTCGCAACCTCACCGCGGGTGTTGACGTTGTTGCCGTCGCGACCGTTGATGTAGAGGCCCTGGCCCGGCGCCATCTTTCCGAGAGCGTCATTGAGGTAGTAGAACGCATTGACGCCCCAGAGCAGGGTTTCGCCGGTGATCGGGTTGGTCTGGCCTTCGACAATGCCTTCGCCAGCAGTACCGAACGCGGTATCGACGTAGAAGTTGTCGATGCGCATCGTGTGGATGCTGTTGTCGATGTGGCTGTAGTAGGCGTGGAACGCGCCGGAGCCTTCGCCGGTCAGGACGATGTTCTCGTCGGTGAGGCCGGTGATGCCGTTCGCGACGGTGAGGACCGCGGCGTCGGTGGCTTCCTGCGTGTAGCCGGTCGTGTCGATCGTGATCGTGCCGTTTTCAGCGAGCGTGATGGCGCCGATCGTGATGTTGTCGACAGCGTTCAGAGCGATGCCGGAGAAGCCGTTGATCTCGGTCGCGGTGAAGTCGGTGGAGACCGTGAGGGTTCCGCCGTCCGCGGTGAGAGTGCCGACTGCCGTGCCGGTGGTGTTCGCGCTGACGATGACGTCGTTCTTCTTCGTCAGGGTGACGGCTTCGGTGGAGTTGCCGCCCTCGATGTAGAGGGTGCTGCCTTCGCCGATGGCAGCCGCGGCAGCCGCGACGGAGTTGAACGCGTTCTTGTTCCAGACGAGGGCCATGTCGCCGACGAACTTGTTGTGGACGTCAGCTTCGGTCCAGGTGGTGTCGACGTAGGTGTTGCCGACGAGGTCGGAGGTGACGACCAGGGTCTTGCCGTCGTCGAGGAACTGATAGCCGAAGCCCGTTCCGATGACGTTGACCGTGATCGCGCCTTCGCCGAAGCCGCCTTCCGCGACGAGGACCTTCTTGGTGAAGTCCGCGAACTTGGAAGCGTCGATCGTGATGGCAGCTGCGGAGAACGCACCGCTGAGGGTGACAACGCTGTTCGCGTTGAGCGTGACACTGTCGAAGTCATTGACGACCTTGACGGTGGCGTCGCCTTCGAACACCAGCTTGCTGGCGCCGCCGACGTAATCCGTCGCGCCGCCGAAGACGGTACCGAGAATCTCAGTGCCGTCGGCGATGGTGACCAGGGCATCGCCCGTGACCGCCGAGTAGGTCTCGCCGGAGACGGAGATGTTGGTCACGGCAGCTTCCTTCTTGACCGTGATGTTGACGGAATCAACGGTCGGAGCCGGGACGAGTTCGTCAACCATGATCGGGTTGCCGTCTCCGTCGACCTCGCCGGAATCGACCTTCACCGTGGTGGCATTGGTGCCGCCGACCACGTTTCTGATCGTGCCGCTGTTCACGATGGTGCGATAGCCGTACGTGTACAGGTTCGTGAGGTTGGAGTCAACGACCTGGATCGCAGCCTTATCGCTGCCGCCGCGGGCGTCGACCGCCGCATAAGCTCCGCGCATCCCGTTGACCGCGTTGAAGGAGCCATCGGTGTTGTGGTCGCCGTAGACGAGGAAGTTCTTCGTACCGTCGGCTTCCGTGACTGTAGCGCCGGTGGTCAGAGCGTTGTAGTTGCTGCTGAAGTAGACATCGCCGTCCGTCCTGTAGATGAAGACGTTGGTGTTACCGACGATGGCCGCATACGGAGTGGTGATCTCGTTGTCATCGGCATCAAGGAACTGGGCATCATACTGGCCGACGCCGTTGACGGTGGCGCCCATCACGGCGTATTCCTTGACCTCGCCGGTGTAACCCGCCTGACCGCGGAGGATGAAGCCCGTGAAGGCAGCTCCGGAGGCGGTGCCCGGCATGAGGATGGTGTCGCCCTTCAGGACGGCGCCGTCTTCGATGTCGATCGTGGTGAACTCGCGGGTGACGCGGACGGTGTTGTCCGTGCCGATCACGTGGAGCGTACGGGTACCGAGGATGTTGTTGGCATTGCCGTCGCCGTTGTGGCCGCGGGCGCCGGAGAGACGGCCGCCCATGGTGAGGCCGGAGATGTAGACGTGAGCATCGCCGTTCCAGTCAGCATTGGCGTGGGTACCGAAGAGACCGAGGGTGTTGTCGTCGCCGATGAAGTTCGCATCGGTGATGTACAGGTTCACGGTCGTCTCGTTGGCATCCTGCGGATCCCAGATGCCCATCCACTTGGCGGCGGGGCACTGCGCGTTCTTGATGGACACATTGACTTCATCCAGCGATTCGCCTTCGTAGTTGTAAACGTAGTTGAAGAGCTGGAAGTCGCCTTCGATCTGGAAGTTCTCCATCGTGACGTTCGCGGTGCCGCCGCGGACGTTGGCGTACTTGAAGACGTTGAAGTCGCCGGTGCCGGTGGCAAGCACGGTGTCCTTCAGGACGATGTTGTACACGCCGTCGATGTATTCGCCGGATTCCTCGTCGTAGGTGCCGACGATGACGCCCATGTGCGTTCCGCTGGTGCCGCGGCCGGCGAGGTACGCCCAGCCCTGGAATCTGGAGTTTTCAGCGGTGAAGCTGTAGTTTCCGGTGCGGTCGGCCGGGGCCGCTTCTTCGTTCGGGCCTGCGGACATCCACTCGATGGTGGAGCCGGAGAGCTCGATGGTGCGGATCGGCTGCGTGAAGAAGTTGCTGAACCAGTAACCTTCCTTCACTTCCAGCTTGCCGTCGAGCGGGATCTGCTGGCTGAGTCCGCCGAAGTTCCAGTCGGACACGTTGTAGCCGTACACGAGCGCGGTGGTCTGGCCGTCGAAGACAACGGTCTGGCCATTGTAGTACGTGCTGTTGTTGTTGGTCTTGTCGAGGACGATGACGTTGCCGTTCGGAACGACCTTGACGCTCTTCGCGGCTTCATCGTAGTACACGACGTAGCCGCCGTTGTTCTGCGCGCCGACCGTCGTTCTGCTGAAGGTCTCGCCTTCAACGAGCTGGATGAAGTTGTTGATGCCGTTGGCCGGAGCGAGGACGGAAGCCGCGCCCGCGGTGTAACCGGCGAGGTCGACGACGAGTTGGCCGCCACTGGTGATGTAGTTCACAACGTCGGTGATCGAGACGTTCTTGTCAACGCCGATACGGAGGTACTGGATGCCGTCGACCGAGGTGATCGCAGCGTCCTTGTTCGCGATCACGCGGTAGCCGATGGTCGAGCCTTCGACGCCGGCGAGGGAACCGACCGTGACAGCGCTGGTGCTGGCGGTGATGCGGACAGTGGAGCGGTGATCGGCATCGTCGCCGTCGCCGACCTTGAAGCCGGCGAACGAACCGCCGTCGAGCTGCAGCTGGACCTGTCCGAGACCGGTGAGGTCGATGACTTCGGAGTAGTTGCCGTCGAGGACGTAGACCGTATAGTCGCTGGTCGTGTGAGTAAGCGCTTCGGCGTCGAGCGTCTTGAACGCGTTGATGCCGTAGTACAGCAGGTCGCCGTTGTAGGCCTTACCGTTGATCGATTCGTCGAAACCGGTGCAGATGTAGATGTTGCCCGGATCTTCGGAAACGAGCCACAGGTTGCGTTCGCCGTCGAAGTAGAACTTATCGGTGCCGTCGACCGTGACGATCGTGTCGAGGGCGAGGTCCTTCAGGGAGTCGGACGTGAGGACGACCTTGCTCGGGCCGGTGTAATCGGCGGAGACGAGGTGGATCGCGCCGACGTCGAGGATGCCGTCGACCGTGAGGGTGGCGTTGCAGTCGATGTCGAGAGCGTCGACCGTGATGTCGCCGGCGACGCGGGCGTTGGAGACTACGGACATCTTGTCGAAGTTCGTGATGTTGGCGTAGACGCGGGCGCTCGTATTGAGAACGAGTTCGCTCGTGCCGCCGACGGCATCCTTGGAACCGTCGATGCTCACGAGGACCGCGGGTTCAACCACTTCGCCTTCTTCCACGACCGGAGCCTTGCCGAACGTGCCGCCCGCGATTTCGATCCGGGCGTTGCCGGTGACGGTCTTGCCTTCTTCAGCGGCCGCGAGGATCGCGCCGTCGTCGGAGAACACGCCGTTGGTGACCACGAGGTCGACGAACGGAGTGGCGTCTCCATCGGCGAGCGTGCCGAAGAGACCGCCGTTGTAATCGCCGCCGGTGACATATAGTTTGTTGCCGGCAGTGACGGCCGCCTTGGCGGTTTCGAGATCGGAGAACGCATTCTTCTCATAGAGGAGGATGCCGTCGCCGACCAGGGAGCCGGTGGATTCAGCGGAGTAGTCCGGGTTCGTGTAGATGTCGGTGATGGTCTTGTCCCAGAGGACGACGCCCTTCTTGCCGGCCACGAGCTCGTACTGGTCTTCGACGTCCTGCGTCAGCTCGAGTTCCATGGCCTCGGTGTCGTTCGTGAAGCCATCGGACAGGGAGATCAGGAGCGTGGTGGATCCGGTGTAGCCGGTGGCGTCGATCTTGATGAGGCCGCCGTCGCGCATCGTGATGGTGCCGCCCGTGAGCAGGGTGCCAACGGACATATCCAGTTCCTGGAACCAGTTCGCCCACTTGATGTAGCTGGTGGAGCCCTTGATCGTCAGGGTGGCATAGGAGCCGCTGTTCGTGGTGTGAACGTCGAGGTTCGCCGCGGAGAAGAGCGCGTTGATGTGGGAATCTTCAACCGTGAAGAAGATCGGCACGGCGGAACCGTGGCGGCCGTCGTTGCCGGCGTCGAACGCGCAGACACGCATGTTGTTGCCGCCGGTACCGGTCATGATCGTGGAGTTCTTGACGGTGAGGCTGATGTGATCGAGCGGACCCCAGTCGGTGACGTTCGCAAGACCGATCCACTTCGCGCCGGCATTGCCGACCGTGACGTTGTCGAAGGTCACGTCGAGGAAGCTGGGAGCATCGTCGCTCGCGCCCGCACGGGAGTCGCCGACGATCGGTTTGAAGTCGCCGCGGAGATCCCAGTTCGTCAGGTTCAGCGTGAGGCCGCCCGCGAAGGTGGACCACTGGCCGACGAAGCGGAGGTTGTCGTTGTTGCGTCCGTTGGACAGGTTGACCGTGACCGGAGCGTAGTAGACCAGCGAGTTGCCGACGTTGTCCCAGCTGTTGCCGCGGCCGAGGATGTAGTCGATGCCGGCGGTCAGAGTGGCGCCGTCGATGTCAATGGTGATCGGGCTGTAGATCTTGGCCGTGGAACGGTCGCCGGAGATCGGACGGAAGGTGCCGATGGAGCCGCCGGAGATGTTCAGGTTGATCGCGCTGGCGGTCGTGTTGTTGACGACGTCGCCGGTGTAATTGCTGACATACAGCGTGCCGGTGTTCTGCGTGACCTTGCCGAGCGCGGTCGCGAAATCGTTGAACGCGTTGGAACCCCACTGCAGGACGTCGCCGTTGGCCATCGTGGTGCCGGTAATGGCTTCCGTGAAGGTCGGGTCGAAGTAGATGTGGGAGAGGTCCATCAGGTACACGTCCTTGCCGGAGGCATAGACCGTGAGGCCCGGATCGCAGCTGTAGGCCGCGACGCCGTTGATGCCGGCCTGCGTGCTGATGATCTTGCGGAGGTTGCCCTCGGTGGACTCGACCGCGCCGCCGGTCACGAAGACCGTTGCGCCCTGGAGCTCGATGTAGTCGGCTTCGAGGAGGCTGCTGGTGCTGATCGTGATCTGCTTGAGGCCTTCGAGGCCGCCGGTCTTGACGCCGCCGTCGACCGTGAGGGTGGTGTCGCCGCCGCCGATGACGTTGCCCTTGACGGTAACGCCGTCGGTGAAGGTGAGCGCGGCCTTGGACACGGAGTAGGCTCCGTCGCCCGCGGTCAGGTCGATGCCGCCGATCGTGCCGCCGTTGAGCGTGATGTTCATGCCGGTGAGGTCGTCGTCTTCGGTACCGTAGATGATGCCGCTGACGATGCCGTCTTCCATCGCGAAGCTGGAGCCCGCGAGCTGGAAGTCGCCGGTGAACTCGCCGCCGGTGACGGTGATGGTGTTCTTCACGCTGCCGAGAGCCGCCTTGGCTTCGGCGAACGTGGTGAACGCGTTGAAGCCGTACTGGAGATAGGTGCCGTCCGGCATGAAGGTGCCGGTGGTGGCATCGGAGTACGTGCTGTTCAGGTAGGTGTCGCTCTGGATCGTGGTCGTGAGGACCAGGATCTTGCCGTCGACCAGCGTGGTGCCGTACTTGTCGGCATCCTTGCCGGTGAAGGTGACGTTCGCGGCGCTGTAGCCGGTGATGCCGCCTTCCGTGGTGATCACGGCGTGCGGACGGCCCGCGAACTTGTTCACGTCGATCGTGATCGTGGCGTCGGACAGGTTCAGGCTGCTGGCGGTGATGTCAGCAGCGGCGCTGATCGAGACCGAGGTGAAATTCGCGATATCGCCGACCACGGCGTTGTTCGAGAGTTCGATCGCGGACTTGCCGGAACCGTCGGCGGAACCGAAGGTACCCTTGTCCTCGACCTTCAGGGTCGATGCCTGACGGTCGCCCATCGTGATGCTTTCGACCAGACCGTTCTGGAGGTCAACGTTGTTGCCGTTGAAGTCCTTGGCCTCGAAAGTACCGCCGGTGATGATGATCGTTCCGCCCCAGTCGTTGGCGAACACGAGAGCGTTTTCGACGTTGTCGTGGGCGTTGGCGTTGAAGTAGAGTTCCTGACCGCCGACCACCGTTCCGGAGGTATCGTCGTTGTACGCGGTGTTGACGTACATGTCGTCGGCCTTGTCGAACACGGCGACGCGGGTCAGACGACCGCTGCGGAAGCCGTACACGAGCTGGCGCTGGCCGGTCATGTCGTTGTCGCCGATAACCGAGATGTTGCTCAGGCTGGCATCGGTGTCGATCTGACCGTTGTCATTGGCGAGGTCGGCGACGATCACGGAACGCGTGCCGCCGGCATAACCGGACATATTGATGTAGATCTGGATCAGAGATCCGCCGTAGTCGAGGTCGGAGTTGGCGGCCTTGTAGGCGTTGACGTATTCAAGGCCGTGGTTGACCTGCAGGGTGGCGTCGGCGTCGATGATGATGGTATCCCATTCCATGACCCAGTCGGCACGCGTGTACGGGCTCTTCTCGGTCGCGACGACGTGCAGCGTGGTCGGGACGTTGAAGGTCTGCAGGGCGTTGGCGCCGTGCGGCAGGGAGTCGCCGGCACGGAACGTATTGTTGACCGTGGTGCCGCCGACTTCGACGTTGATGCCGCCGGAGATGAAGGACGCCTGATAGATGTTGGCGTTGTCGGCGACCCAGTCGGCCGCGCGGATGCCGTAGAAGGCGCCGGTGACCATGGAGTCGAAGATCGAGATATTGACGTTGGCGTTGTACTTGGTGCTCGCGTTGGTGTCGCGGGCGCTAAGTCCATAGAAGCCGTTGTCGTTGCCGGTGCCGGAACCGATCGTGGAGTCGCGGATCACGATGTCGACGTTGACCGGATTGAAGTCTTCCGTGCCGACGGTGCCGACGACACCGGTGTTGCGGAGCGTGCTGTTCGTGATCTCGGCACGGATGTTGCCGTTGAACACGTTGCTCGCGTTGTTGCCGGTGAGGTAAGCGGATCCGTTCGTGGTCTGGACGGTGTCCTTGATGACGATGCTGAAGTCGCCGGTAACGTTGTAATTACGGGCCAGGCCGTAGATGTTGCCTCTGCTGGTCGTGCCGATGATCTCGACAGCGTAGTTGCCTTCGCCTTCGAGCGGGATGCTGGTGTCGCTGGGATCCCAGACGCCGACGATGGCGCGCTGCTGATCCGCGCCGCCCTTGTTGAAGTCGACTTCGAACGCGGTCGGAACGCCTTCAGCCGGATCGCCGTGGGCGTTGTTGACCAGGTTGTCGACGATCACGAAGAGACCGCCGGCAGCCTTTGCGGCCGCAACAGCGTCGGCTCTCACGCCGAACGTGTTCACACCGTTGAAGAGGGCGTCGCCCGTCGCCGCGTCGAAGGTATCGCCGTCGACGAAGTTCGGGGTGAGGGTGCCTTCAACATCCGTGTAGAACGCGGGAACGTAATAGGCATTGTCGCTGGAGATGATAAAGAGGTCGCCCGCGTGCGCAGGAGCGGTTTCGCCTTCGCCGGAGAGAACGAGCGCGCTGTAGGCGGCTTTGCCGTTGATCGTGACCTTGGAGACGTCGAGCGTGACCTTGGAGGAATCAACGTCGAGGACCAGGCGGGAGCCGGTGCCGGCGGTAGCGTCGATGACGATCGCCAGAGCTTCCGGAATCGTGTCGATGACGGAGAGGAGCGCGCCGGCCTTAATCGTGAGATTGGAGGCGGAGACGATGCTCTTGACCGTGCTGTCGCTGGTGACGGAGATGCTCTTCGCGGTGACGTCGCCGACGATGGAGCCGTCGATCACCACGTCGAACGCTGCGGCGCTGACGTCCATGCCGGTCTTGTCGCCGGCGATGACGATCTTGGCGCCGGCCTTGGCGGCCGCGACGGCGTCTTCGACAGTGGTGAACGCGTTCTTGCCGTAGAGGAGCTTGTGACCGTCGACGAAGCAGTCGGCATCCTCGGAGAACGCGGAGTTGACGAACAGCTGGTCGGTGGAGTAGATCAGGACGGAGGTGTCGGTCTTGACATACTGGTAGTTGCCGGCGTTCGCACCGGCGAGCTTGATCGTCCAGGAGTTCACGCCGCCTTCGGCGCGGACGATTTCGTTGACGCCGATCAGATCGCCGCAGTTGACGGTGATCGTCGCGGTGCCGGTGGTGGAGAGGTCGCCGGAAACAACCAGATTGGAGGTGTCGCCCATCGTGATGGCGCCGCCGAGGGTCAGGCCGTTGGCGACTTCCGGATTGGCCTTGTTCGTGAAGCAGACTTCTGCGCCGGCATCAATGGTGATGTTGCCGGAGATCTCGGCGCCGCCGGTCACGTACATCTTGGAGGTCGTCAGGTTTTTGACGCCAGTAAGCGTACCGGCGCTGATGAAACCGGTGTTGACCAGGTCGACGTTGTTCAGGGCCAGGCCGCCGTTCTGCGAGAAGACGCCTTCGCGGCTGGAGACGGCGTAGAAGTAGATGTCGCCGGAGTTGTTGAACGTGCCGTTGACGGTGATGTCGCCGAGCGCGGTGATCTTGCCGGTGTTGACCAGGTTGCCGCCGATGTTCGCGGAGGCGGTCAGGACGACATCGTAGTTGTTCAGGTTGCCGGTGAGGTTCAGGGCGACGGTGTCAGCCGCATCAAGCTTGCGGAGCGTGCCGATCGCGCCGTAGTTGTTCACGTTCACGGCGGAGATGATGCCGGCGTTGATGGTGCGCTGGTTCAGGATGTCGCCGTTGATCGAGAGGATGTTGGCTTCGGAGATATCGGACTTGCGATCGCCGCCGGCAACGTTCAGGGTACCGCCGGTGACGTTCAGTTCGTCGAAGTTCGAGACGGCTTCGACCTTGGCATGGCCGAGCACGTTCAGCGTGCGCTTCGTGCCCTGGGAACCGCCGTCGAGGGCTCCGGTCACGGACGCGCCGTAGATCAGGCCGTAGAAGGTGTCGCCGATCGTGGCGACGGTGCCGCCCGCGAGGTTGACGTTAATCGCGCCGTTGACGGTCGCGTCTTCCGCGATGCTGACAGCGGTGAATTTACCGCCGGCAAGGGTCAGGTCAACATCGCCGGACACGATATCGCCGGTGCCGCCGATCTTGAGGAGTTCCGCGGAGCCGCCGCCGATGGTGGCTTCGATCTTGCCGATTGCGTTTTCGTTGCCGCCGACAATGAGGGTCTTGGCGTCGACGGAATCACTGAAGGTGAGGACGTCGACAGCGGAACCGGAGGCGGAATAGCCAGCGGTGTAGGTGTCGACTTCGGAGCCGGCGAGCTTGATCTTGGAGCCCTGGCCTTCGGCGAACACGTTCGTGATCGTGTTGCCGCCGGTCAGATCGGCTTCGACGTCGCCCGTGCCGCCGTAGACGTTTTCGATCACGGACTTGCTGATCGTGACTTTGCCCTTGGTCGCGGCATTGTCGGCAAGTATCAGATCGCCGATGAAGCTTTCGGTCACGCCGACCTGGAGGTCGCCGATCGCGGCGCCGGTGAGGTCGATAGAGCCGACCACGGTCTCCTCAACACCGGCATGGTCCATGGAGAGGGACGCGGTGCCGGTCACGTTGCCGAACTTCACGCTATTAATATCAGTTGTATAAGTGGCCATGACGTTGGCGCTGGCGACATCGGCGGCGGTATCGCCGACGATGATGCTGAAGCTGCCAAGAGAGACCGACTCGCTTTCGGTACCGACGAAGCTCGTCGAGTAGTCCTTCGTGACGACGTCAGCCGTGAAGACCGTGGGTTCCACTTCTTCGTCCAGAACGGTGAACGCGAGGGACGCGCCGCTGGTGGCGGACGCGGCCTGCGCCGCGCTGAGGTCCTTGTAGCCCTTCAGGCCGAGGGACGTCGTGATGCCGTTGCCGGAGTAGTTGCTGTTGATGACGTAGGTCTCGCCGACGTGAGCGACAAGGTTGCCGCCCATGAACGAATACTGGCCGCCGAACACGCCGTAGGTGTATTCGCTGCCGTTGACCAGGACGGTCTCGATGTTTTCTTCATCAAAGGCAGTAAGACCGGAAACGAGGATGACGTCGCCGGCAAGAGTTTCGTCGACAACGGAGAGCGTTCCGATTTCGCTGAGGCTCGTGGCGCTCAGGAGATTCGCGCCTCTCAGCGTGATGGTGCCCCAGCGGCTGATCGCGCCGACCTGGGTCAGGGTCTCGGAGGCATTGACGACCAGGTTGAACGTGGCGTCGCCCTGCTCCGCGCCCGGTCCGTTACCGGCGACGCTGCCGGCAACGACGCCGGCGAGCACGAGGGTCTGATCACCGAAAACACGGCCGGCGGTGGGGGTCACGGCGCCGTTGCTGTTGATCGTGTTGTAGAACGTGAAGTTGCCGATCGTGGAAGCCGTCATCGTGATGGTGGTGTCGGCGTAGATGTAGTTGTTTTCACGGGTGTCATATCCCGTGAAGTCGCCGAACACGGAGTTCGTCAGAGTACCGGTGACGGTGTCGTGCTCATCCTCTGTGCCGATGAAACCTTTATGGATAAAGGTGCGGCTGCTGTTGGACGATCCGCTGATATCGAAGTTGATGTTGCCCTTGATCCAGCCGGTTCTGTTCCAGCCGGTGCCGCCGAGGCCGGCGCCCATGTTCAGACCGGCGAAGCGGGTGTTGGTCGCTTTGAAATTGACGTCGCCGGTGGTGGTGATCTGGTCGTTCCTTGCCTGCGTGTTGGTCGCGACGTTCGGGAACATCAGGAACACGTTGGCGAAGGTCGATCCTTCGATCGTGATGTCGACATCGGCTTCGCTCTTGAACATGGTGCCGTCAACGCCGGTCTTGATGACGCCGAACTCGCCCTGGAACAGGGAGTCCTTGATGTAGGCACGGAGGTAAGCCTTTTCAGCGCCGTCGTCACCGGGGTGAAGACCGCCGGCGAGGATGACGCCGTTGTTGGTGACGGTGCTGCCGTCGACCAGGAGGTCGATGTTGCCGTAAACGGAGCCGAAACGGACGTTGCCGGCGCCGCCTTCACCCATACCGTAGCCGGTACCGTAGGTGATGCAGAACCACTGCGTCTGCGAATTCTTGAACGTGAATTCGTAGTTGCCGGTAAACTTCTGAGAGGTGTCGGTCTGGCTGCCGAAGCCCATCAGGTTGCCGCCGAAAACGGAGTTCTCGATGTAGACGCTCAGAGTGCCGTCGGTATCGGCAAAATACTTATCTGCGACGCGCGGAGAGGCGGAGAAGTCGCCGCCTTCCGAGTTGGTGATGTAGACGTCGTTCAGCTGTTTGTTGCGATTGAAGCTGAAGAAGAAATCGTGGCCGGCGCCTCTCGCGGTGCCGCGTTTGAGATTCGACACGAAGGTGGCATGGCCGTCTTCGGGATTGAGCGCGGGCGAAGAGTTGTTGTTGACCGTGAAATTGGCAAGGGTGTTTTCACCGAACACCAGAGCCTCACCGGTGATGGGGCTGGTTGCCGGCGTAGTCTCCTCCGACGCATACGCCGGATCGACATAGATGTTGCCAGTCGAAGTGAATTCGACGAGAACGTCTGCTTCACTTAGCTGTTTGGGTTTTTTGGGATCTGCCATAGCTTTTTTCTCCTTGGTTGTGTTAAGCTAGGGTTTCGGGTTTTCTTGCGAAATTGTTACTTGTTCTTGTTTGTTTGCCTTTCTTTTTCTGGGTTGTGTTTGGGGTTTCCTTTCGGGTTGATGGTTGAGTTTGAATGCGGGATGTGATAAAAATCGTTCTGGTTATGCTTGAACCCGTGGAATCCGCCCCGGCGCCGGACTCTTCGCCCGGCCCCGCCTCGCGGAGGTCTGCGTCCGCCGAGGCATCTCTGCACACGGCGTCCTGTTTCCAGCGGAGCGACCGGACGGCGTGACGGCGACCCGGTGCGGCGCAGACGCGCGCAAAGACGCTCAGGGCATGCGCCCCGGCCCCGTTCGCCGTTTCCGTCCGTTTCCAGTTCGTCGTCATCGTTTGTCTCCTGCGGTTTCCCGCGGTTGTTCCGGTTGCTTCTACAGTCCGGGGATCGTCTCCCGGACCTGCTTCTCCGGGCCGCCTTCCGACAGCCCTTCGATCGCGTTCAAGTCAGTGAAAATCTGGTTCAGCCTGAGCTTGCGTTCAGGCGCCGCCCAAGCGGCGTTCGTGCGTCCCGTCCGGCTTCCGTCCGTCTCCGCCCTGTCCCGCCCGGCTCCGCGCCGAGTTCAGGTTCAGTTCGGACGACCGGCTTTCCGCCGTCCGTTTTTCCGGCTTACCACCCGGTCCCGGCCTCCTGTTCCGCTCGTTTGCTGTTCGTTTCGTTCATGGTCCGTATCTCGTTTCGTTTTGTGTTCAGTTCTGTTCGTTTTTCGTTCGGTTCGGCTTATCTTGCCCGGTCCCGTCTGCTTCAGTTCGTTTTTCCGTCTCGTTTGTCTGTTCCGTTTTGAGCTCATTTCATGTATTGTGCCCGCTCACAGGCGAATTATTTATATTATTCTCGCGTATATTATACACTTCTAGGTGTGATTTTCAAATGTATTTTTTATCAGAAAACATGTCCTTTTTGAGAATAGTGCAGATTATTGACATAAACCCTAAAAAATTCACTGTCTCCGGGTATTCTTTTCTGCCATCGCAAAAACGGCAAAACAGTAAAATAGCAAGCGTTTTTTTCGCACCGCCGGACTGGCCGTCGAAACCACCGCGAAACGGCATCCTATTCTCCCGGCGGCGATAAAAAAGACATACTCCATCGCGGCGCAAAAACGGGGAACAAATACAGCACAAAAGTTAACGTTTTATTTCAAAGCAAAAGAAACAAAGAGTTTTATTTCATTTTGCTTATTTTCTTTTATTCTTTTCGCTTTTCTCAACACATATTTTCAAAAAAAAGACAGCCTTGCTTTCACAAGCCATTTTCAGCAGACATCCGCGTTATATTTCCCTTTTACCAGCTTCAACAGACAACAGACGCCAAACAAGACAAAACAAGATAGGACTTATAGGTCATATAAGACTTATAGAAAAATTTTTATCACCCTGCTTTCACAGCTTTTTATCTTCTGTATATTTTCCCTTTCCTTCCCCCTGCCCTGTCGCCGCACGGATTCGCACGCACACAAATACTACACAAAATCGAACAAATGATACATTCTATTTTCTCCGCGAGGTGATATATTATTCATTTGAGTAGAAAAAACAGCCGTTTTTTCACGCCTCGAATTGAACAGCAAAACAGACGCAAAAACCATCAACCCATACCACAAATCATCCCAAACAGGAGACAACACCATGAAGTTCTTCCGCATGATGAAGGGCCTTATGCCGATCCTCGCGGCGGCCGCCACGACCGCCTGCGCACAGACGACCGCGGAATCGCAGTTCGATCCGAACGTCGTCAAAATCCCCGCCGACAAACAGAAATTCCACATCTTCCTGCTGACCGGCCAGTCCAACATGGAAGGCGCGGGCTACCCCGTCTTGCCTCAGTATCTGACCGGCACGACGCAGGTGCTCGAGCTGAACGACAAGATGGAGTGGGTGAAGAACATCGCTCCGTACGGACGCGGCTACGGTCCGGGCGAGTCCTTCGCGCTGCACTATGCGAAACTGCATCCGGACGTGACGGTCGGCCTGATCCACGCGGCCCGCGGCGGACGCTCCATGCGTGAACTGAGCAAGGGCGGCCGCGACAACACCGACCGCGCGCCGAACTACGACAACCTCATCAAGAAGATCAAATTCGCGCAGGAACAGGGCGAAGTCAAGGCGATGCTCTGGCACCAGGGCGAGTCCGACACCGGCAACCGCAACTACATCAACGAGCTCAACAAGCTCGTGACCGACGTCCGCACGGACATCGGGATCGCCGACCTGCCGCTCTTCGTTGGCGAGCTCGGCCGCTACGTGAACTGGACCGACGGCTTCAACCGGATGATTCAGGACGTCGAATCCAAGATCGAAAACTGCAAGCTCATCAGCTCGAAGGGCCTGATGCACCGCGGCGACGAACTCCACATCTCCGGCTACTCCGTCGAGATCTTCGGCTGCCGTTATCTCGACGCCTACCTGAAGATGCGCGAACCTGCCACCGCCAAGAAGTTCGAGCCGCTCCTCGCCGAAATCGAAAAGAAGATGGCGGAGTACGACGCCCGCTGGGTCACCGTCGAAAACGGCGACATGACGATGGGCGAAGACCGTCCGCTCGGCTGGGAAGCCCGCCGCTGGGATCCCATCCGCATCAATCCCCACCGCGACACCGAAGTTTACGCCTCCGCCCCGGCCTCGCTGCGTATTGAAAACCTTGATCCGGCGAACGCCCTTCCCTCGGTCCAGGAGATTTCGACGGCTCCCGGCGCGGACGGCATCGGCACCTGGATCCGCGACGTCGCCGGCTCGCACGTGAAAGTCTCCTGCAAGGTCAAGAACGAAGGCTACAGCAAGGTCACCATCCGCATCCGCGGCGAAAACTCCGGATTCCAGCGCTGCCTCGATCTCCAGCTCTTCGACGCCACCGACGCCAAGGAATGGACCAGCTACTCCGGCGAATTCGACATCCCGGCGCAGGCGATCCGCGACCGCATCGGCATCATGGTCGAAGGCAAAGGCAAGGCGTGGCTCGACGACGTCGTGATCGAAAAGGTCAAGAACGGCAAGACCATCCCCGACACCAAGATCGACGTCGAGTACGAGAAGAAGATGAACGAAAGCTTCTCCAAGCTTTAATGAACTGACGAGAGCCTCCCCGTGCCGGAGCGTCAGCCCGGCACTACTTCAGTGGAGGCTCCGCTTCCGCCGCAGACGCCGTAAAAAAGCTCTGCGGCCTTTTCTTTTCCGCAGCAAACGATGAATCCCGACGAAACCAAACATACACCGGCAAAAAAGAAGCGTTCGCGCGTCCGCTGGCTCCTGCTGACCGCGGGCGGCGTCCTCGCGCTGTGCGTCGTACTGGGGAGCCTCATCCTGTTCGCCGCCGCCTGCCGCGTCGAACGCCATGCCGCCGGACGCGTCTACAGCGACGTCGAAGCCGTCCCCGTCCGCGAATACGGCCTGCTGCCCGGCACGTCGCGTCTGGTCCACGGGAAGTACCTTAACACCTATTTCCTCAACCGGATCCGCGCGGCGGTCGAACTCTACAAGGAGGGAAAGATCAGAAAGATCATCGTGTCGGGCGACAACGGCCGCACGGACTACAACGAGACGGGCGACATGGCGCGCGACCTGGTCGCGGAGGGCGTGGCGCCGGAGGACGTGCTGTCCGACTACGCCGGATTCCGCACGCTGGATTCGGTCGTGCGCGCCCGCAATCTCTTCGGCGCGACCGAGCTCACGGTCATCAGCCAGAGATTCCACTGCGAACGCGCGATCTATCTCGCCGCGCGGCACGGCATCGACGCGGTCGGATTCGAGGCGGACGAAGTCGCGCCGCGTTCGGTCCGGATCAAACTGGCGGTGCGCGAGGCGTTCGCGCGCGTCCTGGCAGTCCTCGACGCCGAGCTCCTGGACACAAAGCCCCATTTTGAATACTGATTTTTTCAGTAGAAAGATTGTTTTCGAGCTTGAAAACCGGAAAAAAGGGTGGTATAGTTAGGCGGGGAAAAACACACCTGAAAGAACCGTCAAACGGAAAGACTGCATAACGATGAGACCGGAACAGAACGAACAGGCGGCGGAACCCGCCGCAAAAGGATACAGTTTCAACACATTCAGCGGGGTCTTCCTGCCGTCCATCCTGACCATTCTCGGCGTGGTGATGTTCATGCGTCTGGGGACGATCGTGGGCAACCTCGGCATCGCGGGCGCGTTCGGCATCCTGCTGGTCGCGGAAAGCATCGCGGTCGCCACGGGCCTCTCCATCTCGGCGATCTCCACGAACACGCCGGTGAAGAGCGGCGGCCCGTACTTCCTGATCTCGCGTTCGCTGGGGCCGGGCTTCGGCGCGTCCATCGGGCTGACCTACTACGTGTCGCAGTCGCTGTCCGTGCCGTTCTACGTGATCGGCTTCACGGAAGCCTTCGTGACGGTGTTTCCGTCGTTCGCGGACGTCCGGCTGTGGGTCGGGATGATCCCGCTGGCGGTCCTCTTCACCATCGCGATGATCGGCGCGAACTGGGCGATCCGGACGCAGTACGTGATCATGGCGATCCTGGCGCTGTCCATCGTGGCGATCCTGGGCGGCGCGGCGGCGAGCGGGCCGACGCTCGAAGGGCTCCGCACCAATTTTCACGCGGTCAAGGGCGTGAAGGTCGACATCCTGATCCTCGCGACGAACTTCGCGATCTTCTTCCCCGCCGTGACCGGATTCCTCGCGGGCGTCAACATGTCCGGCGACCTGCAGGACGCGCGCAAATCCATCCCGCGCGGCACGATGATCGCGATCGGCGTCGGGTTCGTGATCTACGCGGTGGAGATCCTGCTCTTCGGCGCGGCGTGGAACCGGGCCGACCTCATCGAAAACACCTACGGCACGCTCGTGAAAAACGCCGTCTTCCACACCGGATTCCTCGTTTTCGCCGGCATGGCGGCCGCCACGCTCTCCAGCGCGCTCGGTACACTGATCGGCGCGCCGCGCATTCTGCAGGCGTTCGCCGCGGACAGAATCTTCCATCCGCTGAACTTCTTCGCCTGGGGACGCGGCAAGAACAACGAACCGCTCCCGGCGATGTGCCTGACGCTCCTGATCTCGGCGGGCATCCTGTTCTGGGGCAGCCGCCAGGCCGGAGGCGGCACCGCGCTGAACGCCGTCGCCGAGCTCGTGACCATGTTCACCCTGTTCACCTACGCGATCATCAACATTGCGGCCGCCATGGAGCATTTCGCCGCAAACCCGTCCTTCCGCCCGAAATTCCGCCTGTTCCACTGGGCGGTCGGCTGCTACGGGGCGGTCGCGTGCTTCGCCGTGGCGCTCTTCATCAACGCCGGACTGCTGATCGTCGCCTTCTTCATCGTGGGCGTCCTCTTCTTCATCGCCCGCCGGAAATCGCTCGCCAGCACCTTCGGCGACGCCCGCCGCGGCTACTACTTCGAACGCATCCGCCGCGACCTCATCCGCCTCGCGTCCATGCCGTCCGACGCGAAGAACTGGCGTCCGCAGATCCTCATCCTCGCCGGGCCGGACAAGAAACACCTCGCGCTCATCCGCTACGGCTCGCTGCTGAACAACGAACGCGGCATCATGTCCGTGGCGCGCTTCCTGAACCCCGGACCCGATCCCGCCGCCGCCGAGAAACAGCGCAGGCAGGAGGAGGCGAAACTCTGGGAGATCGCGCAGGAATCCGGCACGATATTCCTCCCCGTGGCGGTCACGACCTCCGAGGAGACCGATTTCGACGAGGCGCTGAACGTCTTCCTGCAGTCGCATTCGCTCGGGCCGCTCGCGCCGAACATCGTCCTCTCCGGCTGGCCCGTCAACGCCGACCGCGTCGAGGCGTTCTTCCGGCACCTCCAGACCATCCGGCTGCTCCGCATGAACACCCTCGTCCTAATCAACCCCGAACGCGCCTCCGAGGAGCCGGGCGACGGCCCCATCGACATCTGGTGGCGCGGACGCCAGAACGGCTCCCTCATGCTCATCCTCGCGCACCTGCTGACCTGCAACCGCGGATGGCACAAGACGACGATCCGTCTGCTGCGCCTGGCGGACCCGGAACACCGTCCCGAGGCGGAAAAGGAGCTCGCGCAGCTCGCCTACGATTCGCGCATCGAGGCGCAGCACCTCGTACTCTCACAGGAAGCGGATTTCGAAACGGCGTTCCGCGCATATTCCTCGCACGCATCGCTCATCTTCCTCGGATTCATCCCGCCGCAGGTCGAGGACTGCCGTTCCTTCTACGAACGCGTCAGCGCCCAGCTCGAAGGGATGCCGACCACCTTCCTCGCGGCCTCCGCCGGCGACACCGACCTGGATTCGTAAGGACTCCCCGCCATGGCCCCCACAGGACAACCCGGGGCAAAAACGCCCCTGAAAAAGAGATTTTTCTTCAACCTCATTGCCGTCGGATTATTCGCCTGGGGCATCTGGGTTTGTTATAGCCTTTACAGGACGGCGGATAATATTGTTCCAACGAACAACAGGATCGCCGAAACACTTTACACGATCTGCCACCCGCTCAAAGAAAAGTTTGACATCGAGGATTACCATGTCAAACCGTTCGGCGACGGCTCAATGGAAGTTGAATACATCATCAACAATCCCGAACTGGCGTTCGACATCGTGCGCGAGATCGACACGCTGAGGAAGGATTCGATCTATCTGAGCAAGGCGCTGCTCCACATCCGCATCAGAAGCGCCCAGCCCGGCGGCGTCGACTTCCGCGTCGAACTGCCGGGCGAACTCGGCTACGAATCGAAACGGGACGACGAGCTGTACCGGAAACTGAATATTGACCGGTTCAAGAGGCAGGAGGTTCAGAAGGAAAACCGGGAATAATACCCGGAATCCGAAAAATCCGACGCTGACAATGCCGGCGACACCGACCTGGATTCGTAACGACTCCCCTCCCCGCCATGGAACAAAGAATCAAAAGCCATGGCGGCAGGCAGGTTATAATGCCCTTTATCCCGAATGCAAGGCGAACAAAAGAAAAAACCATGCCGGGCGTTTTTGAGGCGTCCGGCACACTGCAAGCAGTGCTGAAGATGTGCGCGGCTTACGCTCGCGCACGGGGAATATTGCAAACAAGGCCGGAAAAAAACGCACGAAAAAACCATGCCGGGCGTTTTTGAGGCGTCCGGCATGGCGTGAGTTCAGAGTTTCAGCAGGAGAAGGCTTATTTCGTCTTTACCGGGGTGCTGAATTTCGGTCCGAAGTAGGTCTGCGGGAGGTTGCCCTTGGAGATCACGATCTTCTCGACGACGACGGCCGGATCGACCATGTAAATCTTGAGTGTGTGCGTGCCGACATTCTCGACGTCGAGCTGCGTGCGCATCCTGCGGATGTTTTCCTTCACGTTCTGGTCCCAGTTGGTGCCGCCGGACTCGAAGGTCTGACGATAGTTGCCGCGCTGGACGTTTCCGTAGGCGTCGATCGTGTTCGGCTTGGCGTCGTCGATGCCGACCGACACGCGGAGGCCGCGGTCCGGGACGAAGTTCAGGGTCGGGGACGTGTAGAGCGTGATGTCGTACTTACCGGGCTCGGAGATGTAGATCGGATACTCCATGCTCGGAGCCTTGGTGTAGTCGGTGATGCTGTCGGCGGTCACGGGGAAGATGCACATGCCGCCGTCCGCACGGCCGTAGTCCGGGATGAGCTTCCAGGTCACGTCGCCGACGGCGTTGACCTTCGCGGGCTGTCCGGCGGGAATGGAGATCGGGCCGGCGAGCGCGCCCCAGACGGTCTTTTCACCGTTCTTGGCGGCCGGAGCGTCGGCCTTGACGGCGGCGACGCGGATCTTCGCGGTGCCGTTCGGGCCGGTGACTTCGATGTAACCGGCGTTCGTGCCGTTCTGCGCCTTCGCCCAGTCGATCTCAACGTTCACGGGGACATCGATCACGGAGGCGACGTCTTCGGTCACGTCGACCTTGATCCACGGTTCGGTGGTCTTGACCGTGAACTTGGCTTCCTGCTTGCCGCGGCGGAAGACTTCGAAGACATGCTTGACGGGGTTCCAACTGTCGAACGTCGGGAGCATGAGGTCTTCCGTAGCAGGCCATGCCTGGTTGTTGTTCTCGACCGCCACGCCGATCTCGGAGACGTCCGGGACGTTCAGTTCGGTAAGACGCGGCATCTGGTTGCTGTTCGGGGTATCCCAGCCGTTCTGCGAGGTGCCGATGTGCGGCTGGTCCATCATGTGGATCCACTTGCCGCCGGCGATTTCCTTATTGTACACATCGCCGAGCTTCTTATCCTCTTCGAAGAGCTGGCGCGCGAAATGCGCGAACTCGTTGGCGGATGCGCGGCCCTGCTGGGCGTAGAGACGGTTCTTTCCGGCATCGACCTGGAGTTCGGCGACCTGCGCGGAAGCCTTCACCGGGTGGTAGACGAGCTGGAAGTAGGCGTCCTGGTATTCCTTCGGCATCTTCGCCTTGAGCGCTTCGGCGCGGTCGACGAGCTTCAGCCAGGCTTCGACGACGCCGTCGGCCTCGCGGTCATTGACCACGCTGTACGTGTTGGCGTCGAGGATTTCGGGCTTGCGCCAGGCGTTGTACTTCGCGTACTTCGACACGATGTCGGCGATCTCTTCGGCGTACTCGTCGCCGAACTGCTCCTTCGCCCAGTTCACCGTGTATTCGCCGATCTTGTCCTGCGGGATGGCGTCCGGATCATACGCGAACTTCAGCACGAAGTCGATCGGGATCTCCATCGGCTTCAGGTCGCCGGTGTTCAGGATCCAGAGCTTGTCCGCGCCCCAGCGGTAGGTCAGGTTCAGCTGTTCCCAGAGTTTCGGGACGGGGCTCACGTTCAGCCAGCGGTAGCTGTGGGGGCCGCCGACGTAGTCGACGTGGTAGTACATGCCCGCGCCGCCGGAACGCTTGCGTTCTTCCGGGGTAGGCAGACGGCGGACGTTGCCCCAGTTGTCATCGCACCAGAGGATGATGACGTCGTCGGGGACGCGCATGCCGCTGTCGTAGTAGTCCTGGACTTCCTTGTAGATCGCCCACATCTGCGGGACCTCGGAGGCGGGCTTGCCATACGCCTCTTCGATCAGCGTGCGCTGGTCCTTGATGACGTCGGTCAGGATCTTGATGTTGTCCTCCATCTTGGAGCCGCGGCCGCCCATGGGCTCGTCGCCGTCGCCGCGCATGCCGATGGTCACGAGGTTGTCGTACTTGGCGTTGCGCGTGATGCCCTCTTTCCAGAAGTTGTAGAGGTTTTCCTTATTGGTGTTGTAGTTCCACGCGCCGAGCTGGCGGTTGCGGTTGCGCTTCGTCCATTCCTCCTGGTTGCGCATCATGGGTTCGTGGTGGCTGGTACCCATCACGATGCCGTATTCGTCGGCGAGGCGCGGGTTCTCCGGGTCGTCCTCGTTGAACGCCTTGCCCCACATCGCGGGCCACAGGTAGTTGCCTTTGAGGCGCAGGATGAGTTCGAACATGTGGACGTACATCTTGGAGTTGATGCCGCCGAACTGGGCGCGCGCCCACGGGCCGAACGCCGGTTCTTCGTCATTGATGAAGATGCCGCGGTATTTCACCTTCGGCGGTCCCTGAACGAACGCGCCGGGGACGATGAAGAGGGAGTCGTGCTTCTTCGCCGGGACGTCGGCCCACCAGTACCACGGGGACACGCCGATCTTCTCGGAGATGTCGTAGATGCCGAAGATGGTGCCGCGCTTGTCGCTGCCCGCGACGACCAGGCTGCCGTCGACGGTCTGGATCAGGAACGATTCCCACTGGCCCTTGATCTTCGAGACGTCGATCTTCCTGTCGGCGATGAGGCCGTCGATGAGCTTGCTTTTGCCGATCGTGCCGACCACCACGGAGCCTTTTTCGATCTTGTTTTCGGTGTATATTTCGGTCGTGACGACTTCCGAAGCCTTGCCCGTGACCTTGCCGACGTCGTCGCCGAGGTCCTTAGCGGCGCGGATCACGCCCGCCCAGTCGGCGGAATCGACCAGAATTTTGGCGGAAACGCCGTCCTTCGCGAGCTGGAACGCGCCGGGCGCGCTGTCGAACATCACGTAGGGAGTGGCGGCCGCGCCCATCTGCGACGGCTGCTGCGCGGAAACGTCCCGTGCGGCGGCCAGCGCGAGAACGCAGCAGGCGGAGAGAATGACTTTTTTCAGCATGTTAAATTTCCTCATGTTGATGTGAAAAATTGACGAAAGGTTGTTTGTTTTATCTCATATTGTCCCTTACTATAATACTTGAATACCGTTTTTTCAAATCGTTTCTCCCTCCCGGCGGACTTTTTTTCGATATTTCCCGCGTTTTCATTTCGGCACAGCGTGAACGGAACGTTTCTTTTTTCGCGTTAAGATTACGTTAATATGCGTTATGACGCTTGAAAATGTTTTTCGGACGGATATATTATCGAATGTTTAGCAACTGAAATACCAAACCTCTCACAAAAGGAGTTCAACCATGAAAAGCACGCTCAAACCGGCCGCGATCCTCTTTACCGCCGCCGCCGTGTCCGCCCTGCCCTCCTGCGCGACGGAGGAACCGGTCGAACCGCCGTTCGAGCCCACGCTCGAATCCCTTGAAGCGCATTATCAGACACCGGAATGGTTCAAGGACGCCAAGTTCGGCATCTTCGCGCACTGGGGTCCGCAGTGCGAGCCCGAATCCGGCGACTGGTACGCCCGCAACATGTACATCCCGAACGAATGGCAGTTCAGACGCCATCAGGAGAAATACGGCGACCAGAAGAAGACAGGCTTCAAGGACATCATCCACATGTGGAAGGCGGAGAAATGGGATCCGCAGGACCTCGCGAAGCTCTTCAGCGGCATGGGCGCGAAATACGTCGTCTCCCTCGCGAACCATCATGACAACTTCGACATGTGGGACAGCAAGTATCAGGAATGGAACTCCGTCCGCCTCGGCCCGGAGCGTGACATCGCGAAGGAATGGAAGAAGGCCGTGACGGGCGCGGGCATGCACTGGGGCGCCAGCATCCACGCCTCGCACGCCTGGTGCTGGTACGAACCTTCGCGCAACTACGACGGGTTGCTGAAGAAGGAAGACGGCGCGGGCACGTGGTGGGGTGAAATGGGCCTCGATCCGCAGGAACTCTACGCGCAGAACCATGAGGCATCCCCCGACAACCGCCATTGGGACTGGGATCCGAAACGCGTCGTGCCGCCCTCGCAGGAATACCGCGACAAGTTCATGAAGCGCCACAAACAGTTCATCGACGAGTATGAGCCCGAGATCATCTATTACGACGACACCGTGATGCCGTTCTATCCCACGTTCAACGACGGCGTCGAGCTGACCGCCTACTACTACAACACCATGTTCAGGAAGCATCACGGCAAGCAGGAAGTCGTGGCATGCGGCAAGGTCCTGAACGAGGACCAGCGCAAGGCGATGGTCTGGGACGTCGAACGCGGCGTGCCCGGCGGAATGGTCAAGCCGTACTGGCAGACCGACACCTGCATCGGATCCTGGCACTATGACCGCGGCATCTATGACCGCAACGGCTACAAATCCGCCGAAACCGTGATCCGCATGCTCGTCGACATCGTCAGCAAGGGCGGCAACCTGCTCCTCAGCGTGCCCATCCGCGCGGACGGCACCGTCGACGAGAAGGAACGCGTGACCTGCGCCGGCATCGGCGACTGGATGAAGATCAACGGCGAGGGCATCTACGGCACGCGCACCTGGAAGAAGTTCGGCTCCGGTCCGCAGGCGAACGGCCCCGGCGAACAGCTCAACGCCCAGGGATTCAACGAAGGACGCGGCAAGCCCGCCACCGCCGAAGACCTCCGCTACACCACGAAGGACGGCAACCTCTACGTCTTCACGCTCGTCGTCCCGAAGCCCGGCGCGAAAGTCACCGTCCCGGACCTCGACGCCAAGGTCAAAAAGGTCTCCCTCCTCGGTTCCTCAAAGGATGTGAAGTGGGCGAACGACGGCTCCACGCTGACCATCGACGCCCCCGAGGCTGATCCGAACCTGAAGATTGCCCTCTGCTTCAAGGTCGAATTCGACAAGTGATCCGCAAAAAGCAAACGATCACTTGAAATGCAACGGGCCGCCCGGAATATTCCGGACGGCCCGAACTTTTTGAGGGGAAAGAAGCTCGGCTTATTTTTTCACGAGGGACCAGTCGGACCAGTTGCCGACGGCGCGTCCCTGCCAGCCGAGGCCGTCGGAACCGCCATAAGTGTCGGTGAGCTTATGGAAACGTTCCGGGATCGTCTGCTTCCAGTTGTTCACCGTCACATGGCCGTCGACGTACAGGATCGGCGGCGCGCCTTTGTGACGGGACTTGTCGTCGCGGACGGTACCGAGTTCGCCGATGCTCGTATCGTTTTCACGGATGCGCAGATGGTACGCGTTGACGGTTTCGTATTCCTCGGTGTTGTTGGATCTGCCGGGCTGATGGTTCGGTCCCCAGTGGTCGGTGATCAGGATCAGGTCGGAGGGACGCAGCGGATCGCTGATGCGGCTGTTCACGAGACGCGGATCGACAATGGCATCGCCCGCGTTGCTGCCGTTGGAACCGTCCTTGTACTTCATCGTGCCGCCCCGGGAGGGGTTGTTGCGGCCGTAGCTGGCGGTGGCGCCGTCGGACGTATCGCTGGGACACTTGAAGACCTTCACCATGGCGAGGCCAGTCGAGTTCAGGCAACCCTCGCGTTTATTCTGGTCGGGTTTTCCGTACTGGTCACCGGCGAGATAGTCGTTGGAGTTTTCCTGACCGTCCTTCATGCCGCCGTTCGCCTTCAGGAGGTCACGGTACCAGGTCGACCAGTTCGAAATCACGCTCATCTTCTGGTTGTTGTTCTGCGCGTACTGGCTGACGTACACGCCGAGGTTCTTCTGGTTTGCCAGACACTGCGCGCGTCTCGCGCTTTCCCGTGCGGAACGGAGCGTTGGGATAAGAATGCCAGCCAGGATCACGATGATGGCAATCACGACCAGCAGTTCGATCAGGGTGTAGGAGCGGTATCGGAGTTGTTTCATGGCGGAATCCTTTCTGAGCGGGGGCTTCTTCAAAACGGAGTCTCGGTTCGTGGTTGGTGTTGTTTCTTTCACTATACCACACTTTCCAGAAAAATCAAGCATGATATTCTGTTTTCCCGAAAAAGCCGTCCGGTGATCATGCGTCAGGGTTTCCAGCCGTTCCGGTGATAGAAAATGTGCGGCCAGCGCAGGACCAGATGGACAGCCAGCGCACTCCGCAGGAACCATTCCAGCGTGGTCAGGTCGCGGCAGTGCCAGTGGACGACGATGAGCGCGAGGATATTGAGCGCGAGGACGGCGTTGAACACATAGTCCCTGGAGATGTAAGGCATCTTCATGTGCGTCCCTCCTCCTCGTGTTGCCTGTTGTTTCCGGACCGCCGCCCCGCCCTGGTTCAGCGCCGGGCCGTCGGACCGGCGGTCGGCCGCCAGGATGAAGCCGGACGGCGCACTGTCTTCCGGAAACGGGGTGGTCTTATTTCTTGTGTGCCGGATCGTCGGACCAGTCGCCGTATGCCTCCGTCGGTTCCGACTTGCTGGCGCTGGCGTGCTGGGACGGGGGGATTGTCGCAAGCCAGTTCTTGATCTCGACGTGGTTGTCGACATAGAGGAGCGGCGGCGACCCCTTGTGACGCCAGTTGTATCCGGCTCCGGAATAGCCCCATTCCCCTTCCGAATTGTCTGTGATCGGACGGATGTGGAACACGCTTGTCTTGTCATGCTCCTCCTTGCTGTTGGCGAAGTCGTTCCCGTTCATGGTATGCTTCGGCGTCCACCGGTCCGTCATGAGGATCAGGGACGAAGGGGTGCGGACATCGGAGATGCGGGCCTTGACAAGCCGCCTGTCGCCGGACAGAATGTATCTGCAGTCGTCGTTCCGGGCATAGCTGACGGGGATCCGGTTGTTTCCTTTTTCCGTGATGCCGTTGCTTCCATTGTGGGAGACGTCGGACGGGCAGCGGAACACCTTGGTTGCGAGCGCATAGCCGATCTGATCCTTCTTGATGACATCGGCATTCGGGCTGGCGAGGACCTTGTCCGGATCGGCCCCGGCGGAAGCGGCGATCATGCCATACCAGTTTGCCCAGTTCCCGACGATCCTGTTGAGGGACAGTCGGTCGCTCATCGCATATTGCTGAATGAACATGCCGATGGATTTCTGGTTGTTGAGGCACCCTGCCTTGCGGGCCGTCTCCCGCGCGGATCTCAGCGCGGGCAGCAGCAGGGCGGCCAGGATCGCGATAATGGCGATCACGATCAGGAGCTCAATGAGCGTGAAACGATGATGCGCGGAACGCGCCGTACCGGAGAAAAACTTCTGTCTGTGGGGAATACAATGCATCGTTAAGACCTTTCGTTTGAAGAATGCGATCCGGTTATTTCTTCTTCAGGATCGGGTCGTCGGACCAGCTGCCGTAGGCGTGTCCGGTCCAGTTCATGTTGTCCTTAATCTCCTGGACGGAGTAGCCTTTCACGGTCGCCTTGTAGTCGACCGCGGTCACATGGTTGTCGACATAGAGAATGGGCGAGGTGCCTTTGTGACGGGAACCGTATTTGTCGTAGTCGCCGATCTCGCGGTCGTTACGAAGGTTGAACGCGTTCACTGTGTCGAATTCGCCGCCGTTCGGCCAGGCGCCCAGGCTGGTGTCGTTCTTGGTCGTTTCGCCGGGGGTGTGGTTGTCGGACCAGCGGTCGGCGATGATGATGAGGTCGGACGGAGCTTTCACAACACTGATGCGGCTTGCGACGATGCGCGCGCTGCTGTCCTTTTTGAGGGTCCAGCCGCCGCTCGGATCGTTGCGCCCGTAGCTCGCGGTTCCCTTCGTGATGTCGGCCGCGCACTTGAAGAGCTTGGCGATGCCCTGTCCCGCCGGGTCGAGGTTGTCTTTCTTGACATGGGATCCGCTTTCGTTTTTGTAGACGCCGCCGCCGGCCTGCACGATCCTCTTGTACCAGTCGTTGTAATTCTGGAGCAGCGCGATGGACTGACGGTTGTTGAGCGCGTACTGCTGGATGTAGAGGCCGAGGTTCTTCTCGTTGTTGATGCAGCCGGCCTTCTTCGCGGTCTCGCGGGCGGAACGCAGCGCGGGCAGCAGCATGGCCGCCAGAATCGCGATGATGGCGATCACGATGAGGAGCTCGATGAGTGTGAAATGACGTTTTTCGACGCGTTTGATAGTCATTTTCCCGTGTGTCCTTTATGATGAAAAAGAGAGGGTATTTTGTTCAATGCATCCATAAATATAATCCGTCAAAGGCGTTTTTTCAAGTCTTTTCCCACTTTAAAGAAAAAAAGGCAAACGGTCCGGCGCCTCCGCGCACAGCGCAGTCCCGAAAAAACGCATCCGTTCAGAGACCGGGCACCGCCATCTGCTTCGACTTCGGCACCCATGTTGATGACGAAGAGATCGTAGGGCGAGACAAGGAATAGATACGGCTCCTCCTCATGGATGAGGCGGTGGAACTGATGATAGAGTTCCGTCCGTTTGTCGAGATCGAAGCACGTGCGGATCTCCATGATCAGGCGGTCCGCCTCCGGGTTCGCGAACGAAACGAAGTTGCTGGACGCCTCGATCTTCAGGTTGTCGGAGTGCCACAGCTGGTACGGGTCGTTCGAGACGGACATGCGCCACGCGAGGCGGACGGCGTCGAACTGGCGCTTGTCGATGCGTTCGAGCATGACGGACCATTCGAGGGAGAGGATCTCGAGCTTGACTCCGGCGCGCGCGAAATCCTCCTTCAGGATCGGCAGGAGCTTCTGGTCGGTCGTGCTGGAGTTCGCGTAGATCACGGTGAAGACGAACGGCTTGCCGTCCTTGTCCAGCACGCCGTCGCCGTCGGTGTCCTTCCACCCCGCGTCCGCGAGCATCTTCTTCGCCTTCTCGACGTCGAATTCATACGGCTCGACCGACGGGTCGTTGGCGCGGGAGTCCACGAAGAACGGCCCGGAGACAGGCCGCACGAGGTCGTAGTAGACGTCCCGGATGATGCGCTTGCGGTCGACAAGATGGCTGAGCGCCACGCGGACGTTCCGGTCCTGGAACAGCGGGTTCGTGAGGTTCAGCCCGATGTAGGAATACGACATGCTCGGCAGGCGCATTTTCCGCAGGAAGCCGCCCTCCTGGAACTCCGCCGTGCCGGTGTTGTTCACCCACTGTTCGGTCGTGAGGCTGTCCGCGTCGAGCGTCTGAGACCTCAGCGCCTGCAAGCGGGTGTTCGGGTGCTGGATCAGCTCGTAGACCACGGTCTTCAGCGCGGGCATGATGCCGAGGCGCTTGCCGTAGAATTTTTCGAAGCGCTTGAACACCACGCGCTTGCCCTTCTCCCAGCTATCGAGCTGGTACGGGCCGCATCCGACGATCATGCGGTTGCGGACGTGGTCGTCGTTGAACTTCGCGCCGTCGAACGGTCCTTCGTAGGCGTGGTAGAAATGGCGCGGCAGCGGCATGAGCGAGAGCGTGATCTCCTCGGAAAGGATGTACGGACGCTCCCACACGACCTCGAATTCGTAATCGTTGATGACGTTGACCTGCTTGAGATCGGCGAGATAGCTCCGCATCGGCGCGGCGTTCACTTTTTCGTCCTTGATCACGTCCACGTAGAACTTGAAATCCTCCGCCGTGACCTCGACGTTCTCCCACTTCTTCCCCGTCTCCGGGTCGGTAAAATCGTGCCACAGGATGCCCTTGCGGAGCTTGATGCGGTAGGTCAGCTTGTCCTCGGAGAGCGTCCAGGACTCCGCCATGCGCGGCACGAACCGGTCGATATCCTTGTAATGGCGTTCCGCGAGCGTGTCGCACGTGAGCCCCCAGAAATCCGACACCGTCGCGTCGTTGTTGATGATCATGTTCATGTTGCCCGTGTCCGAGGTGATCGCGCCGATGAAGCGGCCGCCCTGCTCGGCGTTCTTGTCGTAGAACTCGACGTTGCCCGCCGGGGGCTCGCCGGAAACGGCGGAACCGCCGCCCGACGCGACGGCGATGCCGCGCGAGGAGATCTGGTCGATGCGTTCGGAGAGCTCGGCGACCGCCTTCGTGAGGGCTTCGGTCTGGAACCGCTGGCGGTCGATCGCGGTCACGACGCCCGCGCCGATGATCGCGAGGACGATGAGGCAGAGGAAAAGGAGAACGGGTGTGAGAAATGATCTGTTCTGCATAGATGGAAACCGGGGTTATGGGTCACTTCTTGTGGGTGAACGTCTTGCCGAAGCCGTACTTGGTCGGCGCCTTGTTGTATTCCTCGCGCGCCATCGGCTCGTTTTCCTCCATCGCCCGGATGCGGTCGGAGTCGCACGGGTGCGTGGACAGGATGGATTCGAGCTTGCTGGAGCCTTCGGCGTTGTTCGTGAAGCGCCGCCAGAACGTGTAGGACGCGCTCGGGTCGTATCCGGCGCGCGCCATCAGGACCAGCCCGATGATGTCCGCCTCGGATTCGTTGCTCCGGCTGTACGGCAGCATCACGCCGAGCTCGGTGCCGGTGCCGTAGATCGCGTCGATCGTCTCGCTGTTGAACGCCGCCGAAACGAGGACCGCGCCGACGGACTGGATGATGGAGCGGGACATGCGTTCGCCGCCGTGACGCGCGATGGCGTGCCCGATCTCGTGTCCGACCACGAACGCCAGTTCCGCCTCGTTCTCCATGCCGTCCATGATGCCGCTGTAAACCGCCACCTTGCCGCCGGGCAGGCAGAACGCGTTCTGAATCTCGGAGTCGAGCACCGTGAACTCCCACTCGAAATCGTCCATGCCCGCGACCGCCTTGATCGCGTTGCCGCAGCGCGCCAGCGCGGCGTTGTACTCGGCGTTCTTGCTCACCGGGTATTCCTTCTTGTATTCCTCGTAGGATTCGGCGCCCAGGCTGTTCTCGTAGGACTCGGTCGTCAGCAGGAACTGCGAACGCCCCGTGACCGGGACGCTCCGGCAGCTGCAGAGGCCGCAGGCGAGGACGATCAGGGACAGGATCAGGCATGATTGCACGGGGTGAAAAAAGCGTTTGACGGCGGATGTCATGGTATTCGCTCCTGAGTGTATGGATGAACGATGAAACATTCTGAATAGCGGGATCGCTTTCACGCGCGGACAGCGTGTTTCTAAATATACTGCATTCCGCTTCATCTTTCAAATCGTTTCCGGAAAAAAGTTCGCGGGAAATGACGGCGGACTCCGGCTGAAAAACAGAAGGGCGGCCCGGCTGTTCGATGTCGGACCGCCCTGCCCCGCCCGTTTCGAGGCGGGGACGAACAGCGTCACAGCGGGATCGCGTAGTCGATCTGCGGGATCACGCGGAACCAGTTGGCGGGAGCGCGTTCGAGCTTGACGCTCGTTTCGTGGAGCAGATTCCGCCGCAGGATGGAAAGCGTCACGATCGAGCCGGGGTCGAGCGAGAGGATCCGGTTGCGGAGGTCGTAGGTGTCGGTCACGTCCTCGCCGTTGAGCTTCACGATCACGTCGCCGTCGCGCAGCCCCAGACGGTCCGCCGGGGAATCCTCGATGATCCTGCGGATGACCGCGCCCTTCTGCACCGCCTCGTTTTCATCGCCGGGCGCGCGCATCTGCGTGGGTCTCGCGCCCATGATGCCAAGCCACGGACGCACGATCTCGCCGTGTGCGATGAGGGTGTCGGCGACCGTCTTGGCGATCTCGGCGGACACGGCGAACGCGATGCCGATGTTGCCGCCGGTCGGCGCGAGGATGCAGTCGTTCACGCCGATCACGTCGCCGTCGGTGTTCAGCAGCGGGCCGCCGGAGTTGCCGGGGTTGATGGAGGCGTCCGTCTGGATGTAGTTTTCGTACAGGTTCACGCCCACGCCGGACCGCTGGACGCCGGAGACGATGCCCGCCGTCACGCTGTGTTCCAGGCTGAACGGCGCGCCGATGGCGATCGTCCACTGGCCGAGGCGGATGTTCTTCGGGTTCGCGAACGCAAGCGCCATGAACTTCTTCCCGCGCGGCGGCTCGACCTTCAGCACGGCGAGGTCGGACGTCGGGTCCGCGCCAACCAGGTCGGCGTGGTATTCGCGCCCCTCGTTGTCCGTGACCAGCAGCGCGTTCGCGCCGCTCGCCACGTGGTAGTTCGTGAGGATGTAGCCGTCTTCGCGGATGAAGAAGCCGGACCCCTGCCCCGCCGGCACCTCGTAATACTGCGCGGGACGTCCCCAGCCGCGGCGCGACGGCACGATCCGCTGGTTCGAGATGCAGACGACCGCGGGCATGGCGCGTTCGATGGTGGCGGTGAAATCCGGCCAGGCGGCGGATGTCCCGGCTGCCGGAGACGGCGCATACTCGCGCATCTTCGTCTGGCAATCCGCCTGCTCGTCCGAAACGGGTGGATTCACGTATTTCAGGACCAGGAGCGCGGAGCACGCGCCCGCGAGGACGGCGAAGAGTGTATTGAAAACGGATTTCATGGCATCGGCAATCCTTTCTTTTTGAGTTCAAGATAATGGGTGTATTCCGCGATCAGCGTGTCCGACATGGTGTGCCAGTCGAACCTCGGTTTCACAAGCTCGCGGCCGGCCTCTCCGAACGCGCGGCGTTTTTCATCGTTCATCAGGAGTTCGGAGATCTCCTCCGCGCCGGGCGTGTCGCCGCCGGGCTGAAGCAAATAACCGGTCTTCCCGTTCAGGACGACCTCGCGCGTGCCGTCGATGTCGAACGCCACGACCGGCTTTTTCATGGCGAGCGCCTGGACCGCCGCGCGCGGCAGACCTTCGCGCATGGAGAAATGCACGAGGACGTCGGTCAGCGCCAGGTAGCGCGGCACCCGGGCGGGCGGAACGAGCCCGGCGAAGCTCAGGCGGTCGCGGAATCCGCGCTCCGCCGCCTCGGCCTCCAGCTGTTCCCGCAGGATGCCGTTCCCGATCAGCAGGAAATGCACGTCCGGGACGCGCTTGACGATCTCCGGGATGCTCCGCCACAGCTCCGCGTAGCCCTTCATCGGGAAGAGCCGCGCGAGCGTGCCGACGACCTTCGCGCCGTCCGGGATCCCCAGCGAACGCCGGAGTTCGGGATCGGGCTGCGTCGTCAGGAAGGGTTCCAGTTCCATGCCGCTGTACACGACCTTGAACATCCCAGGCCGCCCGATATGGTTTTGCAGGCACTGGTCGATCATGTCCTGCGCCACGGCATAGATACGGTCGCAGCGTTTCGCCGCCATGCGTTCCAGCCGGATGTAGACCGCGTTCTTCCACGCCGGATAGATGCGCGAGAACGGCAGTCCGTGCACGGTATGGATCACCAGCGGCACCCCGGCGGCGCGGGCGGCATAACGCCCGATGATGCCCGCTTTCGAGGCGTGCGTGTGGACGACGTCGAATTTCTCCTTTTTGAAAAACTTCACCAGCGCGCGGTAGCTCTGCCAGTCGCGGACCGGGTCGATCTCCCGGCACAGCGTCGGGCACTCCTCCACGCGGAAGTCGATCCTGCCGCACTGGCGGAGGAGTTCGCCCTCCGGCCCCGGCGACGGCCCTGTCATCAGGACGGATTCGTGCCCGGCCTCGTGGAGCCCGCGCGCGGAAAGAAACGTATTTTCCTGCGCGCCGCCGACGATCATGCGTGTGATGAGATGACAGACTTTCATGGTGTGATGCTTTCGAGTGGTTGGATGTGGAGCCGCCGTGCCGACGTCTGCGGAATGTCGGCATCAAGAAACAAGATGCCGTCCTTCCTCAGCGTCAGATGACCGCGGCCTGTATGATTGGACAACAGATTACCGTCAATTGTTCCGATGGAAAACGAAAAAAGTTCGTCGGAAAGTTCGCAGGACGAAATCGCGCCGCGGTACGGAAGCGCCGTGACCGCCGGACCGTCCGGCATCTTGCTCAGCGCGTTCGAGGGCGCATGGATATCTATGACCGGGATCTGCGCGGCGAATGTGTCGAGCCCGTCGAACGACGCTTTGCGTCCGCTGGAGACCGCCACGGACCGGCATGCCGTGATGCCGCGTTCATGCAGATAATCCGCAAGCACGCTCCCCGTCCGGTAGTCCGGCACGTTCACCACGTCGGCGCGTCCGAGCGCGGGATCCGTCACGACGACCGCGGTTTCCTGTCCGGTCCCGCCGCCGCTCAGGATCAGCACCTCGGCGGGGAAAAACGCCGCCCGGAAGCACCAGAACAGGAACAGCGCTGTCATAAGCGCCGCCGCGCATGCCGCCCGCCGCCAGTGTTTCGCGTGGAGCAGATAGAACATAGCGGCGAGGAACAGAATGATCGTCCACACCGGCGGACGCGGAATCGCAGTCTCGCAGAGCCCGCCGAAGAAGCGCCCCAGCCAGCCGATCAGACGGAAGACCTGTTCGAGCACGCCTGAGAAGAAAAGACCAACCGGCCCCGCCCACGAAAAGAGCAGCGCCACGCCCGCCGCGATGAACGAAAGAACAGCCAGCGGCATCACGAGCAGGTTGGCGGGGACCGCGGAAACCGGGAACAGTCCCTGATACAGGATCGACAGCACGCCGCTGCCCAGGCTCGCCACAAGAGTCGCGGCAAACGCGGACGACAGGATCCGGATCAAGCGCGACGCCCGGATGCGCCACACCGGGGCATAGCGCACTGGAAGCGGCTGCGACAACTTCCGCGAGAGAAATCCGAGCATGATGCTCCCGACGTCGCGCGGCAGGCTCAGCAGCAGCGCCACGGACAGAAACGAATAGTACATGCCGGGTTTCAGCAGGCTCGCAGGCGAGATCACGAGGATCGCGTACGCCGCCAGCATCAGCGTGTTGATGTGCGAGGTGGCGAGAAGGAGCGAACGCAGGATCAGGAACGCCGCGATCATCACGTAGGCGCGCATCGCAGGTTCGCGCATCCCCGTCGACAGCGCATACAGCAGGAGCGGCGCAAGCACAACAAGGCAGCGTTTCCGGAACGGCACCCAGACCAGAAGAAAGAGCAGAAGCGAGGAGAAGATTCCGACATGCGTGCCGCTGACGGTCAGGATATGAATTGTTCCGCTGGAGAGGAATCCGGCGCGCGTCTCCTTTTCCAGCGCGATCCTGCGTCCGCCGAGCATCGCGCCCGCCATCCGCGCGTTCTCCACGCTCCGGAATCCGCGGCAGACCGCCGCCAGCGCGGCGTCGCGCAGATCGTAGAGCGCCCGGCGGAATCCGGTCCCGTGCAAAACGACCTCCAGAGATTCCGGTTCGGGGCGGAACAATTCGTAGATACCCTCGTGTTCGAGGTAGGCGGCATAGTCGAAGGAACCGGGAAAGAGCGGCGGCTCCGGCGCGGAGAAAACGCCCGTCGCAAGCAAGGTGTCGCCGAATCCGAGCGGGATCGCGATCGCGTTCTCGCCACGGCCGCAGTCCAGCAGGACGCGCGGTTTTGAATCCTCAAATTCAATCCATGGAGCGTTCGCGCCGTAGCGGAAGCGTTTCACGCGGCATTGCAGATTCCGCACGCGGAACGCTTCGCCGCTCCGTGCCGAGGCGGACGGGTCGTCAACGATCAATTCGGCTTCGGCGGCGAACCGCGCCCGTCCCGCCTCGTCCGCGATGAAATTCCTCTGCTGTCCCGACCAGACCAGCGCCGCGATCAGCGCGGGCAGCATCGGCAGGGCAAACCGGACCAGCGCGTCCCGCGTCGGGATCAGCGCCCACACGAGCAGGACCGACGCCGCCGGGATCAGGACATAAGGAAAGCCGTTCCCCCGGACAGAGAGAACGGCTGTGACTGCCGCAAGCAGGAAAAGCGCGGCGGGGCAGGACTGTTCGAACGCGGTCGCGCTTATCCGGAGTCGGCGGAACAGCGCGCGCGGAAAGACGGTTCTGTGTCCCGGCACGGATTCCATGGCGCGGCGCCCGAAGGGATCCCGTCACTGGAACAGCGTGCAGAGGATCGCCTTGTGCATGTGGAGGCGGTTTTCGGCCTCGTCGAAGACGATGGAGTGTTCGGACTCCATGACCTCGTCGGTGATCTCCTCGCCGCGGTGCGCGGGCAGGCAGTGCATCACCTTCACGTCGGGTTTGGCGTGGCCGAGCATCTTCATGTCGAGGCGGTACGGCTCCAGGATCTTCATGCGTTCGCGGGATTCCTTCTCGAAGCCCATGCTCACCCACACGTCGGTGTAGACGAAATCGGCGTCCTTCATGGCGGCGACGGGGTCGGTGGTCCATTCCACCTTGCCGGGTCCGAGGTCCTCGTCCATGATCGCCTGGCGCGGACGGAATTCCTCGGGCGCGCCGATCGTGAACGTCATGCCGGCGAGCTTGCACGCCATCATAAGTGAATTCGCCATGTTGCTGGCGCCGTCGCCGAGGTACGCCATCTTCAGCCCTTCGAGCTTGCCCTTGCGTTCCCAGATCGTGAAGAGGTCGGCGAACGCCTGGCACGGGTGGTAGTCGTCCGTGAGCGCGTTTACGATCGGGATGGAGCCGTACTGCGCGAGGCCTTCCACGTCGGACTGCCGGAACGTGCGGATCACGATGCCGTGCAGGAACCGGCTGAGCACGCGGGCGGTATCGGCGATGGTCTCGCCGCGGCCCATCTGGGTCTTGCTCTCGTCGAGGTAAATCGGCTGGCCGCCGAGTTCATGGATCCCGACCTCGAACGAAACGCGCGTACGGGTCGAGGATTTCGCGAAGATCATGCCGATGGACTTGCCTTCGAGCGGGCGGGGCTGGTTCGCCTTGCCGCGTCCGGCCTTCAGGCTGGCTGTCGTTTCAATGAGTTTTTCCAGGGCGGCGCGGTCGAATTCGCGTCCGGTAAGCAGGTGTCTGATCATTTCCGGCCTCCTTTCGAAGCTGAATATTCCTTGAATGCCGCGCCGATGATGCGCACGGCCTTGTCGCAGTCCTCCCGTTTCACGATCAGCGGGGGCAGAAGGCGAAGCACGACCTCGCCCGCGGACAGGGCGACGAGCCCCTTCTCACGCAGGACCGGGAGGATGTCCTTCGCCGGGAAGTCGAGCACGACGCCGAGCATGAGGCCGCGTCCGCGGACCTCCTTCACGAAATCGTACTTTTCGACGAACTTTTCGAGTTTGCCGCGCAGATATGCGCCCATCTCCTTCACGTTGTCCAGGATCTTGTCCTTGTAGATCGTCTCGAAGACGGCGAGCGAGGCGGCGGTAGCGAGCGCGTTGCCGCCGAACGTGTTGCCGTGGGTGCCCGGAGTCAGCACGCCGGACAGGCGCTCGTTGCACACGAACGCGCCCATCGGGATGCCGTTCGCGATCGCCTTGGCGAACGAGAACGCATCGGGCTTGATGCCGTATCCCTGCCAGGCGCAGAGTGTGCCGGTGCGGCCCATGCCGCACTGCACCTCGTCGAACATCAGCAGGACGTCTTTTTCCTTGCAGAGCTTGTCGAGGCCCTTGATGAACTCCTCGTCGGCGGGCACGATGCCGCCTTCGCCCTGGACCGCCTCAAGCAGCACGGCGCAGGTCTTCGGGCCGATCGCCTTCTTCACGGACTTCAGGTCGTTGAACTTCGCGAACTTGAAGCCGGGCATGTCAGGGTTGAAGCCCTCGCGGTATTTGCTGCGGCCGGTCGCGGCGAGCGTGGCGAGCGTGCGTCCGTGGAACGAATTCTCCATCACGACGATCTCGTTGCGGCCTGTCGCGTTGCCCCACTTGCGCGCGAGCTTGATGAGACCTTCGTTCGCCTCGGCGCCGCTGTTGCAGAAGAACACGCGGCCCTTGCCGAATGTCTTCTTCACGATCAGCTCGGCGAGGCGCGGCATGTTTTCGTTCAGGAAGAGGTTGGACACATGCACGAGTGTCTGCGCCTGACGGCAGATCGCCTCGGTAACAGCGGGGTGGCAATGCCCGAGGCTGCACACGGAGATGCCGGAGGAAAAATCCAGATATTTGCGCCGGTTCGCGTCGTACAGGTTGACGCCGCCGCCGCGCACGAACAGCACCGCGGGCGTCCCGTAGGTGTTCATGACATTCTTTTCGTAAAGTTTCTGGAGTTTTTTCGTGGTGTCCTGTTTCATTTTTCCGAAATCCTTTCCTTATAAAGATGGAAAAGAGTTACTATAGCACGTTTTTCGCAGAAAACAATCTTTTTTCAGGCTTTTTTCCGTTTTTTGTCATAAAATCGGCGGAAAAGACGAAAAAAGCGGCATGCGCCGGTGTTTTTCAGTTGCCGGTGCATGCCGTCGAAGCCGCGCGGCGTTCAATTCAGTTCATGCCGCCGCGGACTGGATTACGGGATCAGGATTCCGCGGTCGCCTCGCCGATGGGCGGCGTGTGCTTGTGGTCCTGTTTCTTGTCGAGATAGCGCCGCATCTGCGCGGAAGCCTTCGCGACGGCCTCGTCGATCGCCTTGTAGACGTTGTCGAACGCCTGGGAGGCCGCCGTGACCGGGTGGTCCTTCACGGCCGCGTCGAGGTGCGCCGTGATCAGGTTTCTCTGCAAGTCAAGAACGATCTTCACGCTGCTGATGCGCAGGCGGAATTCGGAAAAGGCATCTTCCGCCGCTTTCACGGCGTAATCGCGAACCTCGTTGTCAAGTTCGAAGTGACGAACGCTTACGGTAATGTCCATACGAGACCTCCTTGGTTCTGATGGTTCTTTGAGCGGACCGGACCTCCGGTCCTGTTCTCTCTGCCTTCAACTTACATCTGTTTGTCCCAATTGTCAAGCGGATTTTGCGTTTTTTTCCGCTTTTTCCCCATTTTTCCGGAATATGGGCGAGGAAACGCGCCGCCGGCGCATTCCGTCCGGGATGTCAGTCTTCCTCTTCTTCCTCTTCTTCGAGCTGGGGCTGCCGGAAGCCGCCGGCGATCCTGCTCAGTTCTTCCATCGTCTCATCGGGCAGACCGGACGCGCGGACAAAACGGTTCTGGAGCACCTCGGGATCGACCCCGAGGAAAAGCGCCCGCACAAACAGGTATTCGCGGAATTCCGCGGACAGCTTCGCCAGCTGGGGGCTGTTGATCAGCGTCACGATGATCCGGTCCTCCCCCTCCTCCCTGCGGAGCTGACTCCAGGTCTTCTTCTGCCGGATGTTGGCTTTTTTGTCCTGGACGCTCAGCTGGAAGTTGGAACCGGAAATATCGACCAGAACGCTGTCCGGATAGGAACGGGGAAAGAGCTTCATGCCCTGGAGCGCCTTCCCGTTTTCATCAAGATACGGCAGCATCGGCGCATTGTTCAGCACCAGGAATTTCCGGATGCCGAGGCAGTTTTTCCGCGGGATCTCGACCGTGAAATCCTTGTCGGACAGGAGCTCGTTCACCAGCCGGAGCGCCTCGGCGCTTTTCGCCTCGTCGCGGATGGTGCCCGGCAGATAGTCCAGCAGGAGCAGATAGTTCATGAGCAGCTTGGAATCCATCAGCGGTTCTTCCGTGGCGTCATCCGGCTCCGTTTCGGTCGTTTTGGCGGTTTCCGTTTTGGTCGTTTTGGCGGGCTCCGTTTTGGCGGGCGTTTGGTCTTCCGGCTGTGTTTTCACCGTTTCCGGCTTCGTCCCGGTCGAGATATCGCCGCCCAGGGACACGGCGAGCTGCAGATCGGAGAGCTGTTTCAAATATGCGTCGATTGTTTTCTGATGTTCCGGCAGGAAGATGTGTTCGGAGAGTTCGGCATCCAGTTTTTTCAGCTCGTCGCGTTTCGACAATGCCGACAGATACAGGGCATCGACCGCATCGAAATCCAGGTCCTTCGCTTTTTCCGGGTCGAACGCCGCCGCCTGGTCCAGAAGCTCGTTCCGCAGGGACAGCGCACGGCTTTGTCTCTCGGCTGCACGGAGCCCGGCGAGCGCCTCGACGGCCTCCGCGGGAGCATTCGATCCGGCATCCGAGACGAACTTTTCGACCTGGCTCAGCTCCAGGCCGGAGTCCCTGGATTCCTCCTGGATCATGCGCCAGCGCACCGCATAAAACGCCGCATCGTGAACGGATGCCGGTTCCGTTTTGTTCTCCGGCACGGAAACCGCGGGCGTGGACGGCGTATTGTCGGCGGCGGGCGGGACATCCTTGCCCGGCTCGACCGTTTTCGAAGTCATTTTGAACACGATCACGGCGATCGCAACGAGCAGCAGGACCGCCGCGGCGATGATCCAGACGGGAACCCCTTTCCGCTGCGGAGGTTTGGAAACGCCGGCTGTCCCGGCTTTTTCCGCTGAAGCTCCGGCCGGACCGGAACCGAGTTCGCGCTGAATCGCCTTCAGTTCGTCGACCACGTCGCTCCAGGCGGCGGGCCGGTTCGCGGGATCCTTCTCCATCAGGGCGTCAACCAGGTCGGACAACCGTTTCGGGATGTTCGGATTGAGCTCGCAAAGCGGTGTCTGGATGTCGGAAAGCTGCATGGCGCAGACCTTCACGGGGTCGGAATCGACGAACGGCTCGTGTCCGATCAGGATGTGGTAGGCCGTGGCGCCGAAGGAATACATGTCGGACTTGAATCCCGGGACGTCCTTGTCGCCGTTGATGATCTCGGGCGGGGCGTAGGCGGGCGTGGCGCGGATGTCCTCGTCGGCAAGTTCGGGGTCTTTCGCGCGGCGTGCGAGCCCGAAATCGGCGAGCTTCACCTTGCCGTTCAGGCGCATGATGATGTTTTCCGGCTTGATATCGCCGTGGCTGAGCTGGTTCCGGGTCCAGGCGTAGGACAGCGCGTTCGCGACGGAGATGAAGACGTCCAGCGCCTGCGGGATGTTCAGCGGCCCGACGTTGTTCAGCACCAGCTCCAGGTTCTCCCCGGTGATCTTCTCCATCACGAAATAATAGATGCCGTCCTCGGTCACGCCCGCGTCGTACGCCTGCACCACGTTCGGATGCGACAGGCTCGCAGCGGCGCGCGCCTCGCGGAAGAAACGTTCCACGTACACTTCGTCGCTGGCACTGTCGTCGGACAGGATCTTGATCGCGACCTCGCGGTCGAGGTTGGTCTGCCGCGCCTGGTACACGATCCCCATCGCGCCGCGTCCGAGTTCCTCCTCGATCTGGAATCCCGCCACGACTTCGCCCGGGCGCAGGTCGCGGCGCAGAGGGATCGCGCTGCCGCATTTCCTGCAGAGATACGTCACCGTGCCGTCGTCGTGTTTCTGCGGCGTGGTCGGTTCGAGCTGCTGGCATTTCGGGCAGTAGAGCATGGATCCTTCTTCCTGTTGCGCCATGATTGCCGGGCAAGGAAAACGGAACATCTCCCGGCAGGAGGAAATCATTGGCAAAATATTCTAATATAGACCGCGCACACTGAAACTTCAACCTCAAGTCCGCTTTTTTTCCTCATTTTGACGACATTTCCGGGGTCCCGCGCTTGTTTTTCGGATTTGCGGGAGTATATTTCTTTCCGGTATCGTCAGATCAAACAAACCGGATGCTCCGGACAACTCTCTCCCTCGCGCACCATGTATCAATTCGTACAGTCCAAACTGACCGCCCCGGTACGGCCGGAACCGACGGCAAGGAAAGCAAATCCCCCTCCGGCACAGCTTCCTCCTCGCCGGAATTGCGTTTTCGCCTCCACCCACATCGACGTCGGCGGCTGCTCCTACTACCGGATTCTCTTCATCTCCCAGCTGATTTCCCAGGTCTACGACAACGCCCTCTTCTCCGATGCGCGGATATTGTTCAACAACAGGGAGCTTTTCCCGCTTCTCGTATCCTTCCGGCTCCAGCGCGCCTGCGGCGTTGCAAACCTCGAATGGTTCCGCAACTTCCTTCTCCCGGCGAAAAAGCATTTCCGTTTTCCCGTCGTCTACGAAATCGACGACATCCTCGTTCAGGAAGACATCCCCGTCTACAACTGCTACCGGTCCATTTTCAAGGAAGGCAAGGACGCCATTCCCGGCTTCATGGAGGGCAGCGACGCGATCACCGTCACGTGCGCAGCGCTCGCCGACTACTACAGCTCGAAATTCGGGATTCCGCGCTCGAAATTCCGCGTGATCCCGAACTACCTGCCGCGCTACTTCTTCGATTCCTACGACGAAGCGGTCATCCTCGACCGCATCCGCTCGCAGAAGACCCGGAAGCCGCGCATCTGCTTCTCCTGCAGCATGTCGCATTTCGATATGAACCGGACCGGCGCGGGCGACGATTTCTCCGGCATCCTCGACTGGATCGTCGCGAACCGCCACCAATACGAGTTCGTCTTCCACGGCGGGTTCCCCCCTGCCCTCGCGCAATACGCCGACGATTTCACGCGCATCCCCATCGGTCCCTTCCTGGACTATCCGCGCGTACGGCGCTCCATCCGCGCCGACCTCTTCATCCAGCCGCTCCGGCATTCCCTCTTCAACGAATGCAAGAGCCCGATCAAGCTGCTGGAATCCTGGGCGGAAGGCACGCCCTCGTTCGTGCAGGACCTCGGCAGTTACAGGCAGATCGCCCCGGAGGCGTGTTTCGACACCGCTGACACGCTCGACCGGAAGGTCCGTGCGCTGTTCGCGGACCCGGACGCCCAGCTCCGGCTTATCCGTGCGAATTACGCCCGCGTACAGGACTACTGGCTCGACAACCACCTGAACGACTGGCTCGAAGTCATGCTGTTCCCGAACGGCCGCTGATCTTCCTCGTCCTGTGTGGAAAAAGGACGTGCCGAAAGCGGACGCCTTTCCGGGAAAAGACGCATATATCCTGCAAAGGCGCTTGATTTTCGCGCCGCACGACTGTATATTTGTACCGGATCATACAAACACAAATGAACCTTTTTGAACGGAAGGAAAACGATATGGAACAGAACGAAAAGAGTACGGAACAGGCGTCGCAGGAGCAGAGCGCGTGCGGATGCGGCTGCGGCGGCGGAAAGAAAGGCTCCAACAAGGTCGTGGTCGCGATCTGGGTGGTGCTTCTGCTCGGATTCGCCTGCGTCCTGGGATATACCCGGTCACACGGACAGAACAAGGCGGAAAAACTCCTGAATGACGCATACGCGCTGTACGAAAAACAGGATTTCGCGGGCGCGGCGGACCATCTCCGCCAGGCCGCCGAACTCGGCAACTCCTGGGCGCAGATCTATTACGGCGGCTGCCTCAAGCAGGGCACCGGCGTGGCGGCGGATCCCGCGGCGGCGGTCGAATGGTACCGCAAGGCCGCCGCGCAGAACAATTCCGTCGCGTTTTACGAGCTCGCGGTCTGCTATGAGTACGGTCAGGGCGTCGCGCCGAGCCTGGACGAGGCGGCGTCGTGGTACAAAAAAGCGCTGGACAGCGGGATCGGGGAGGCACAGATGGCGCTGTGGCGCGTTTCCGTCGCCAAGGCAAACGATCTTTTCGCGCATCAGAGATACCGCGAGGCGGTGGAGATCCTCAAGAAGCCGGCGGAAGAAGGCTATGCCGAGGCGCAGGCGTGCTATGCCGCCTGCCTCATGAACGCCTCCGGGGTGAACCCGGATCCGTTCGCCGCGGTCGAATGGTACCGCAAGGCGGCGGCGCAGAACAACCCGACCGCGATCTATTCGCTCGGCGTCTGCTATGAAAACGGCGAGGGCGTGGACCGGAATCTGGACACGGCGCTCGAATGGTACCGGAAGGCGCTGTACGTCGGACTCGAGGACGCGCAGAGCGCGATCATCCGCGTCGAAAAGCTCAAGGCGCAGAAGGAAGCCGAACAGTAATATCCAGCGACAAATACACGCCTCAAACGAGGCGCGAAATAACAGATATCAGGTCGCACATGCCGGACAGGGCTTGTGCGACTTCTCTTTTCCCCTCGGCAGATCGACGGCTCTCCTCAAAAAGTTCGGCGGCAACCTCCGGGAAAGGAGATCGCCGCCGCGTGCCGGGCAGGCGTCCGAAATGAAGCGCCCGCCCGTTGTTTTGCCCGGGGATCAGGGCTTGTTGCCTTCGGAATCGAGGTGGCTGTCCACAATGTCGGAGCGGTTGCGTCCGGCTGCGTACTCGATCAGGTTGAAGAGCAGTCTTCTGCACACGGGGTCGTTGTAGTTCGTGAGCCCGAGCGTGGAGTAGAAGAAGGAGCCGGACCCGGTCTTCGCGCGGCCGATTGCAGTGCCCATGCGGCATCCGAGGGAATGCCACGCGCCGGAGATCAGCTCCTCGTCGCCCTCCATGATGATGGCGGAGCGCGGATTGGAGACGGCGGCGTCGAACGCGTAGTCGAGGACGGCGGGCTTCAGGAAGCCGTTGAAGACGGGGTGGTCCTTGCAGAAATACTGGCCGCCGACCCAGTTGTTGCCGAGGCGGAAGCTGCCGAGATATTTCAGGTTGCCGTTCGCGGCGGCGATCGTCGGGGCCCAGTTTTCCACGTCGTTGAGGACGATGACCTGCGTGCCGGACTTCGCAAGCTCGACGACCGCGTTCACGTCGACGGAATTGCCGTTCGGCGGGAAGCAGAGAACGTTGAAGCGCTGGGCGGTCTTCTTGGTCATGGAGATGGCGAGCTGCGCGGGGACGCCGCGGTAGAGCGTGACCTTGGCGGTGCCGTCGGCGCCGACCTCGATCTCCTTGCCGTCGACCTTGAAGCTCAGCTGGTCGTCCGCCTTGGTCGGGCCTTCGATCTTGAAGTTGTAGTCGCCGTCGGCGTTCGGCATGTACTGGCCCTCGAAGAGGACCGTGTAACCGGCGGTCATCGGCACGTTCGGATCGGGCGTGCCGCCGTCCGGGAGCGCCAGCTCGAGCTGGCGGACGTTGCGTTCGGCGCGCTTTTCTCCGTCGACGAGGAAGGTCAGGCGGAACGCGCCGGCGGTCCCGTCGGGCGTGGCGATGGAGTTCGCCGGGATCCGCTGCGGCACTGGGTAGCGCTGGGTCACGACGAGCACGTCGGGCTTCAGGCTGCCGCCGGGCTGGTAGCTCTGGAAGTTGCCGCCCGCGGCGTTGAGGATGCTGACGAGCGACTGCTGGGGCTGGCCGCCCATGCCGGGGCCGCGGCCGCCGCCGAAGCCGCCGGGACGGTTGCCGCCGCCGAAGCCGCCCATGCCGCCGGGACGGTTGCCGCCGGGCTGCATCTGGCCCTGGGGCTGCGGATTTTCATAGACCGCGTAGGTCTTGCCCGCGGGGAGCTGGATTTTGGAGTTGTCGACGGCGGTGACTTCCATTTCGCCCTCGGCCTTGGTGTCCTTCAGGAACGCCTTGATGACGGAGACGCCGGGCTTGTCGACCTGGATCTTCACGCCCTCGGCGAGGAGTTCGCCGTAGACGTCGCCGCCGGTGACCTTCACTTTCTGCTCGGATTCGTTGACGACTTTGCCGTCCTGGATGAGCTGCGTCACGAGCGTGTATTCGCCGTTCAGGTTCTCCTCGTTGATGATGTGGATGTCGGCGGAGACGGTATTCGGAACGGTGAAGGACGGAGTCGGGGTGTGGACCGCGAGCTTCAGCGGGGCATTGTAGGCGCGGAGGATGGCGGGATCGCCCTTCGGGTTGCGGAAGGTGTCTACGACGCCGGAGTTGTTCTCGCGGAGCATGGCTTCCCAGCCGTTGATCGCGTAGCCGTCGGTGATGTTGTTGAGGCGGATGATCTCAATGCGGCGGCCCTGGTGGCGGATGCCGACCTTGCCGAGCTCGGAGGTGAAGGCTTCGACGGTCGGGTAATCCTTGCGGAGTCCCTTCTCGTCGAGGTACTTGTTCATGCGCGTGTACCAGTTCTTGTAGTCCGCGCCGTCCATGCCGTCCTCGCCGATCTTCTTCAGCTCGTCCATGATGAGCTCAAGGCGCGGCGGAGTGGAGATGGCGCCCTCCTCGCCCCAGAAGACGAGCTCTTCCTTGTTCTCGGTGTAGTTCCAGTAACGCTTGCTGTTCGTGTAGTAGTTCGCGGGATAGGAGATGTTCGGGCCGGTGGCGTTGTGGTTGTCGCGGAACCCGACCTGGTACACCTTGTCGTCGAACGGCATGCAGTTCATCTTGTTGTAGTCCTCGACGTTGATGCCTTCCTTGCTCCAGCCGCTGGTGAGCACGACGATGCGCGACGGGTCGTTCTGGTGCGTGAAGGAGACCATGCTGGAATACCAGTTCTGGTCATGCTGTTCGCGACCGAGGCCGAGCTCGTTGATGAGGTTGTAGATCACGAGGGACGGATGCGAACGGAATTTCTTGACCATGCGGCGGACGCGTTCCTTCGCGATCACGCGGCCCTCGGGGGACTGGCTGCCGGAGATGAATCCGCCGGGCTCGGCGTAGTACAGCAGGCCCTGCTTGTCGGCTTCCTGAAGCACGATGTCCTGGCCCATGTGGCGGTGGAAGTTCAGCATATTCATGCCGAAGTCCTTCGCGGCCTTGATCTGCTTCGCTGCGTATTCGGGCAGCGGGATGGTGCCGGTGACGGGCCACCAGCCCCAGCTGATCGCGGAGCGCAGCACGATGCGCTTACCGTTGAGGCGGAACATGGCGTCCTTGCCGACGCCTTCGGGTCCGAACCAGCGGAATCCGAACGTCTGGCTCTCCTCCTCGTCGCCGACTTTCACGCTCAGCGTGTAGAGGTTCGGGTTGTCGAGGTCCCACAGCTCCGCGCTCTCGTGCGTGAACTTGCGGGTGATGAGGTTCTCGCCGGGTTTGAGCGTGACGACCTCGGCCGCCATGACCGGGGTGTTGTCCTGGACGAGGCGGACGGTGCACTCCTTCTCCACGTCCTTGCCGGTGTCGTTGACCGCGGTGATGCGGATCTCGACCGTCTTCGGATCGGGGGTGTTCATCACGTATACGTCGTCGATGTACACGGGATCGGTGATCTCGAGGGAGACGTGCCCGGTCACGCCGCCGACAGCGCGCCTGCCGTTCAGCTTGACGCCGTTCCAGGTGAACGGGATGTAGTCGGTCCAGTCGTAATCGCCGCCGGGGTTGGTGATGCGGATGTCGAGCGCGGCGGTGTCGCCTTTCTTGAGCTTGCCGGTGATGTCGAGCACGAACTCGGTGTCGCACGCGGCGTCGCACGCGATGAGTTCATGGTTCAGGAAGATCTCCGCCTGGTAGGTGAGGGCGGAGAAGCGCAGGAACACCTTCTTGCCGGTCAGGTCCTGGTCGACCTTGAACGTGCGGCTCCACCACGAAACGCCCTGCAGCGGCTGCCAGAAGTTCTTCGGGTCGATCGTGTAGTCCTTTTCCAGCGCGGACATGTCGGTGAAATACTGTTCGACCGTGCCGGGGACCGTGACGTCCTTGCGCTCCGCCTTGCTCAGGGCGTCCCAGCCGCCGGTCGGCTGGTGCGCGGGAATCTGGTCGAGCGGGGTGCCGGGGACGACGACGTGTTCGGACTGCCACTGTGCGGCGGTGTCGCGCCAGAGTTTCCAGCCGGAGCCGGAGAGGCTGACGACTTCGCGGGCGTCCGCCTGCCAGAGCATTCCGGCGGCGAGCGCGAGGATGAAGAGGGATTTTTTCATGGGGTCTTTCCTGTTTGTATGGGGTATTGTGTGATTGTTTTAGAAAATAATTTTTTGATAATATACCCTTTCGAGCGGTTTTTTCAAGCCGTTTCCGAAAAAATCAGAGTGTTTTCGAGGCGGGGCGCGACGAAGCGGGGATTCTCTGCGGACAGAACACGGCGCAAGTCCGCGATTGTGTTTTCACGCCTGCCAGTGGCGGTTGACGGGCCAGTACTGGAACGCCGGGGTCTCGTACGGGTGCGAATCCTTCAGCGCCGTCAGAACGGCTTCCAGCACGGTTTCCGCCACCACGAATTCCAGCTTCCACTCCTTCACGTGTTCCACGCGGCCCTGTTCGCCGAAGTACGGATGCGCGCCTTCGAGCGGGCGGAACTGTCCGGTCCCCTCGGTCTGCCAGCAGCAGGAATCGTAGTTGCCGAAATACCCGGCTCCGGCCTCGAAGATCGCCGTTTTCACGGCTTCCACGTGCGAATCCGGCACATAAACGTCAAGACGGTAAAAATGCATAACGGCTCCTTATGGATACGTTTTCATGGTTTGCGGATGCGGAGGAAAAGGCGCGTCCCGGCCTCGTGCGGCAGCGGGAACTCGGGTGTGCGTTCGGCGCGGACGCGTTTGTCGGCGGCCAGCGCAGGCCATTCGTCCGCGGCCTGGGACTCCGTGCGGAACACGCACAGGCTGCCGCCCTGCCCCAGCAGATTGCGGCATTCCTTGACAAGTTCGGGCGCTCCGGCGACCGCGCGCGCCGTGATCGTGCGGAATCCACCCCGGTATTCCGGCTTCGCGGCAAGCTCGTTGGCGCGGGCGTGGACCGGATGCAGATTGGCGAGTCCGGCGGCAGACACGGCGCGTTCCAGGAATGCGATCTTCTTGCCGCGCGAATCGATCGCGGTCACGTCGAGTCCGGGACGCGCGGCGGCGAGCGGAAACGCCGGAAGTCCGGCTCCGCATCCGACGTCGGCAAGGCGCACGCCGTCGGCAAAAAGCTCCGGCAGGGCGCGGAGCGCCAGCGCGCAGTCGCAGACGTGCTTGCTCCAATAGGCGTCCGGCGGGATCGCCGTCAAGTTCAGGGATTCGTTCGTCTCGTACAGCAGTTCGCCGTACCGCGTGCAGAGCGCCAGAAACGGTTCCAATCGGTCCGCGCCGACACATTCGAGCAGGAAGGCGCGTTCGGCGGCGTCCGGAGGGGGCAGTTCGACCATGCTCATGCCTCCACGGCGCACCAGCAGGACATCGCGCACAGCAGCAGGAAATACGCGGCGGACGCCCAGCGCACGGCGGGATTCCGGAACGACAGCCGGAACCAGTCTCGGAGCCAGTACGGCTTCGCCGAGATCACGATCCCGATCACGCCCGCGAGCAGCACGAGCGCCGCCAGGACCGGATACCCCGGCGGCTGCGCCGGATACGCCGCCTTCAGCACGGCGTGCGCGCCGAGGATCAGGATCGCGGCGGCGGCCCGGGCGAAGAGGTAGTTCAGGAAGATCGCGGCGAGCACGATGGCGAGCAGGATCAGCGGCAGAACAAACGTCTGGAACGGCGAATCCGGCATGAAGATCGGACGGATGTTCGGGATGCACCAGAGCAGCGCGACCACGGTCAGGACCGTGCCGGAGACGCGTTCGCGCGGGAGTTTTTCGTACAGCGCGCGCACGGCGGGCCCGCGCCGCACGGTCAGGATGAACGCGGCGGCGGCGACGAGCGAGACGGCGGCGGCGATGGCGAGCACAACGGAAAGCGGCATCTGGGCTCACTCCGCGTCGATGATATTCAGGCGGATGATGTCCCGGATATCGTCTCTGTTGTATTCGCTGGTGATCCCGGCGGAATGGCGGAACGAGATCCGCTTCGAATCCTCGGAATACTTGTCCGTCAGGCGGCCCGTGTACTTGCTGCCGTTCTTCAGGACGATCGTGGTGTCGGGCAGCCAGAAGGAGAACTCCGGCAGCTGCACCGTCCTGCCCTTGCCGACCTTGACCGAGATGGTCTTCACATCCGGCTTGGCATGCTTGTTCGACATGGTGATCGTGTGTTCCCCGGAGGTGAGGTTCTTGAGCGTCACGCGCTTGGAAACGTCGCGGGATTTCGCCTCGGATTCGGTCCGGCAGACGAACTTGCCGTCGAGGTAGATGTTCATGCCGGGCGGGTTCACGGAGAGGATGATGGTGCCCAGATTCGAGTCGAGCGTGAAGCTGCGGTTCATGGGCTCGCCGGGATGGACCGTGACGACCTGTTCGACCGTGTCGTAGCCGTCCATGCTCAGGCGGATCGTGTAGTCGCCCGCCTCGATGGAGTCGCGTTTGTAGGGCGTTACGCCGTAGTCGACGCCGTTGATGAAGAGCTCGGCGCCCGCGGGTTCGCTTTCGATCGCAAGAGAACCGGGAAGCTCTTCCATTTTAATGCTGACCTCGGTCGTCTCGTCGCGGTTCACGGTGACGGTCTTTTCATAAGGCTTGTAGCCGGTCTTCGTGAGGAGGATCTGATGCTGTCCCTGCTCGAAGAAATCCGAGAACGGCGTATTGCCGTAGGTCCGGCCGTCGATTTCGATCTCGGCGGCGTCCGGGTCGCTGGTCAGCGACAGCGTGCCGATATTGTTCATCAGCGGCACGTTGATCAGGATCGGACGTCCGTTCTGCACCTTCCAGGAGATGTCGCGGCGCGTGTAGCCCTGCATCTGCACGGAGGCGGAATAGGACCCGAGCGCGAGGTCGGGCAGCAGGACCGGCGTGTCGCCGATCTCCTTCCCGTTCATCTGCACGTGTGCGCCGGACGGGTTGGAGTCGATGATCACCGTGGCGTTTTCCGGGGTGAGCACGGCGTGCGCCTCGACCTGGCGGCCGGGCACGACGGTCACCGGCAGCCATGCGGGTTCATACCCGTCCATCGCGAACTTCACGATGTACATGGCGGACGGCACGGGATTGGTTATGTACGGGGTGAGACTGGGGAGTGTCTTGCCGAGGATGGAGATTTCCGCGCCGGACGGCTCGGACGTGATGCTGATACTGCCGTAGTCGCTCAAATCCTGTTCGGGCGCCTTCTTTTCGCAGGAAGGCAGAAAAACGAAAGCCGCGGCGCAGATGGCACAGACAGCAAAGAGGAAAAGTCGTTTGATCATGTTCATTTATTCCCCACAGACATTTTTTTCTCGATTCTGATCTTGGTGTCCCGGATCTTCTGGTATGTCTCGCTGTCGGGCGGGAAGATCGCGAGCAGGCGGGCGCATTCGGCGACGGCCTTGTCGTATTCGCGGAGCTCGTAGAAAAGCCGGACGTTCTTCTGTCCCTCCAGACGGATCTCCTCGAGCTTGGCCTCGGCTTTCGCGAGGCCGTCGCGGGCGGTCTTCCATTCCACGGGCTTCGGATCGTCGAACAGCTGGTAGCGCCGCAGGGCGAGCTTGTAGTTGCTGATCGCCTTCGGCAGGTTGGACGGCGTGACGTCGATGCCGCGGAACGCCTCCTCGGCGACGAAAAGGAACGTCCGCGCGTCCTCCAGGATGCGGTCGACGTTCTGCGAGATGATCCCGAGGTCGTACTCTTCCAGCAGCGTCTCGTTGATGATGGTCTCCACGCGGTTGAACGTCTCGGAGACGTCGTTGGACACCTTCACGTCGCAGAACTTGTTGTCGAACCCGACCATGATACGGCGGTACTGGCGGTTGTCCTGCGAGGTCCCGGCGATCTTCTCCTGCTGAAGCTCCATGAACCCGGTATCGAGGATCTCCTGTTTGAGCTTGGCGATCAGCGCGTCGGGGACCGGATCCTTGAAAAGCTCGTAGTAACGGCGCTTGTTCTGCGGCTCGTCCAGCGTGACTTCCATGTGGCCGTTCTCGATCTGAAGCACGAAACGGAACACCTTGGTCCCGTCCTCCACGGATTCCTTTTCGTAGTAGAGGACAAAGGGATTCTCGACTTTCTTTTTCGTGGCGGACGGACTGGAGGGCGTCTGCTGGGGTTCGCTCAATTTGAGGAAGAGCCACAGCCCCACGATCGCGATCAGGATCACGATCAGGGCGAAGATCACGTTGCCCAGGAACTTCTTGCTGCCCGCCGGACGCGCCGGCTTATCCTGTTTCTTCTTGAAAAGGCCGTGCGGGACTTCCGCGGGCGAAACGGACGGGGCGGGCTGAGGCGCCGGAGAGACTTTCGGCTGTTCCGGGATCGGCGCAGTGCCGACCGGGATCGAGGAAGTCGTGTTCTGTGGCCGGAAGAAGAACGGCTGCTGAGGCTGCGCGGACGGGGCGGGCTGAGACGCCGGCGGGACAGGATTCGCCGCCGGAGCCGTGCCGGAATCCACGCAGCGCAGAAGCTGGTCGCCGATGGAGATGACGGAGCCGGGAGCGAGCGGGGAGGCCCCGATCACGGGGACGTCGTCGACGAGCGTGCCGTTGGTGCTTCCGAGGTCGCGGATCAGCCAGTTCCCCGCCGCGTCGCGTTCGATTTTCGCATGGTAACGGGAGACGCCCCCCATCGGCAGCTGGATGGTGTTGTCGCTCTCGCGGCCGATCGTCGCGCCGGCCGGCGAAAGCTCCATCGTCTGCCCGGTCTGGGCGCCGTTCAGATACATGATTTTCATACTGTCGGATTCTCCTTGCTGGGGCACACGGTGCTTTGTTCCCCGGCGGTACGAGTGGAATACTTGCTCCGTTTCCCGGGCGGGACCGTCTCGGCGTTCAGGTCCAGGCGGTCGCCCGGCGTCGTCCCCGTGTGCGCGAGCGCGCCCGCGGGAAGCTCGATCACAGACTGCGCTCCTCTGCACAGGATGACCGGACGCCAGGGGCGGCAGTCCGGATACGTCGCGAGGACGGTGTTGTCCGCGCCGAGGAAGATCACGTCTATGGGAAACGTCATAAAAAACGTATGGATGCTGGAACATGCCGGGAAGACCATGGCGTCGATCCCGATCTGCTCGAACGGGCGTCCGATCATCCCCCGCAGGCGGTCGCCGAACGACACGGCATGGAAGGTCCGGTAGGACAGCACGGTCTGTCTGGTCAGGTTCCGGATCACTTGAACATCTCCAGTGCGCGCATCAGCATCGGCGCAATGACTACGGTGAACACGGCGGGGAAGATCAGCAGCGCCACGGGGAACAGGATCTTCACGGGGGCCTCGCTCGCGAGCTTCTCGGCGCGCGCGAACCGTTTCGCGCGGAGCTGTTCCGCCTGGATCCGCAGGACCTGGCCGATGCTCACGCCAAGTTCGTCAGACTGCACGATCGCGTTCAGGACGCTGGTCAGTTCGGGCTGGCGGACACGCTGCGTCATCTCCTTCAGGGCGGTATGGCGCGGCTTGCCGAGCTGGATCTCATGGAGCGCCTTGCGGAGTTCCAGTCCGAGCTCGTCCGGAGCGCGACGGCTCAGGATGTCGCGCAGTGCCGTCACGAAGTCCTTGCCCGCCTCGACGGACAGCGTCAGCAGGTCCAGCACGTTCGGCAGGGCTTTCAGTATCTGTAAATGGCGTTTCGCGACCAGCTTTCTGAGCCATACCTGCGGATACAGCACAGAGCAGAGCAGTACCAGGATCCCCGCCATCGCGTTGTTCGCGGCGAAGAAGAGGATTGTAAAAAACACGCCGAACGCGCCGAGAAGAATACGCACGGTCATGAACTGTTCGGCGGTCAGCGCCTGTTCGTAGCCCGCCATCGCAAGCTGCTCGCGCAGTTTCTTCATCGTTCCGCCGAGCGATTCCGATTCGCAGAGCCGCCGGAAGTTCGGCGAGAACGGCAGGAAGATGCGGAACAGCACCGGGATCGGCCGGGCGTCCTCGCCGAACTGCGCCTTTTCGACGTCGATCGCGGACACCATCTCCGCCACGAGCAGCACGATGGAGGCGGCGCACAGCCCGGCGAAAACACTTGCCAGAAGCATAAAAATCTGATCCATATCCCGTCCTCCTTATACGTCGATCGTCGTGATCCTGCGAATCCACAGGAACCCGCAGACGACCATGACCACGACCGCCGCGAGCACCGCGATCCCGACCAGCGACCCGAAAAATGCGTCCATCAGGTCGGGCGCGAGGCGCATCATCGCAAACATCAGCACGAATGGCACGGACGCGATCAGCCACGCCTGCATGCGCCCCTGGGAAGTCAGGGCACGCACGCGCTGCATGATGCGCATGCGTTCGCGGATCACGCCGGCAAGCTCCTCCAGCACGCTGGTCAGCTCGCCGCCGGTCTGGCGCGCCGTGATGATCGCCACCGCCACAAGCTCGAAATCCTGCGACTCCAGACGGTCCGCCATCTTGCGGAGCGCGGCGTCGAACTGCACGCCGAGGCGGAGTTCCTGAAGGAGCAGCGTGAATTCGAATGAAATCGGATAACGGTTCTCCGAGGCGACGTTTTCCAGCGCCTGCGTGATGCTGAATCCGGCCTTCAGAGCGCTGCTCATGGAGAGGAGCGCGTCTTCCAGCTGTTCGTTGAACTTGGCAAGACGCTGTTTTTTCAGCGCCCGGAGGTAAAAACGCGGCGCAAGAAACGCGACGACGGCCGAAACCGTGCCGATCGCGATCGTGCGGATCCAGTTGACCTCGTCCGACAGGAACGAGCTCAGGCCGCCGAACAGGATGAACGAGACGGCGGCGATCGCGATGCTCAGGTCCAGGACCCGGCTCGGGGGCAGCTGAAGCAGAACGTCGTCCAGCTCGACCGCGGCCTCGGCGAGGAAACGCTCCCTGTAGCGCGCCGAGGTGTAGGACGTAAACTCCACGATCACGAACGTGGCGAAGAGCGCGCAAAGACCGGCGCAGACCGACGCCAGCAGATACATGTTGTCGAAGATGAAGTTCATCATCTCACACGCCTCCCCTCATGCCGGGCTTTTTCGGCGGCGTGAACATGGAAATATCCAGGTCGAGGTTCGCGCGGCGGATGTCCTCGATGAAGGTCGGGATCGCCCCGGTGGGCTCGAAATGGCCGAGCAGACGCCCGTCCTCGCCCCAGCCGTCCTGCTTGAACGTGAAGAGGTCCTGCATGGTGATGATGTCGCCCTCCATCTTGGTGATCTCGCTCACGCAGACCACCTTGCGGCTGCCGTCCTTCTCGCGGTTGATCTGCACGATGATGGAGATGGCGGACGCGATCTGTTCACGGATGGCGCGCAGAGGCAGGTCGAAGCCCGCCATCAGGACAAGAGTTTCGAGGCGGGCGAGCGCATCGCGCGGGGAGTTGGCGTGGATGGTGGTCAGGGAGCCGTCGTGGCCGGTGTTCATCGCCTGGAGCATGTCAAGCGCCTCGCCGCCGCGGCATTCGCCGATGACGATCCGGTCGGGACGCATACGCAGGGAGTTTCGCACCAGGTCGCGGATCGTGACCTCGCCCTTGCCTTCGATGTTGGCGGGGCGCGATTCCAGGCGCACGAGGTGTTCCTGCCTCAGCTGGAGTTCGGCGGCGTCTTCGATGGTGATGATGCGTTCCTTCGCCGGCAGATAGCCGCTCAGGATGTTCAGCAGGGTCGTCTTGCCGGAACCCGTGCCGCCGGAGATCAGGATGTTCTTGCGGATCTTCACGCAGACGTCCAGGAAATGCGCGATCTCGGCGGTGATGGAGCCGTAGGAGATCAGGTTCTCCACCGTGAGGGGCGTTTTCGCAAATTTACGGATCGTGATCGAGGGGCCGACCAGGGAAAGCGGCGGGATGATCGCGTTCACGCGGGATCCGTCCTTGAGGCGGGCGTCCACCATCGGCGAGCTTTCGTCGATGCGGCGTCCGAGCGGGGAGACGATGCGGTCGATGGCGGCGAGCACCTGGTGGTCGTCGGCGAACGCGGTATCGGTCTTGTACAGCACGCCCTTGTGTTCGACGTAGACGTTGTCGGGGCCGTTGACCATGATTTCGGTGATGTCATCGCGCGCGATGAGGTCTTCCAGCGGCCCCAGTCCGATCGCCTCGTGGTAAAGCTCGTTTTCGATCTTCTCCTGCGTGACGCCTTCCGGCAGCGGGATGGAAAGCTCGTTCAGGATCTCGTGGATGGTCGTCCGCGCCTTCTCCTCCAGGTCGTTTTCCGAGACGCTGTTGAGCGCGAGGCGTTTCATGTTCAGCCGGACCAGAAGCTCGGCGTGCGCCTGCTTCTTGATCTCCTGCACGAGCGGACGCGCCGACATCGGGATGCCGCTGACCGCGAGGATGCGGCTGTGGTACTGCTGTTCGGGATCCGCCGGAGCGGATGCTTGAGGCGGCGGCATGGACCTGGTGCTGACCGGCTTTGCTTCCGGCCGGATCGCGCCGACATGAATATGGACGGAGCCGATCTCAATGTCGCTGTCCGCGGGCACGTTCACGAACTCGCGCCCGACGCGCTGTCCGTTCAGGTAGGTACCGTTGGAACTGCCGAGGTCGGCGATGCGGAGCGTGGACTCCGAGGCCTGAAGCACGCAGTGGAGCTTCGAGACGCCCACGAACGGCAGCTGGATCGGCACCGCTTCCGAGGAACCGACCTGGTACTGTCCCGGCGGGATGCTCAGCGGGGAGTCCGGCTGTCCGGGCATTTTCAGAATGACTTGGACCATGGAAGGAACTCCTTGCCCGGATCAGTATCCGGACGTTTTCTTAAGCAGCTGCTCGCGTTCCGACGTGTATTCCTTGATGTGCTGCTGGAGATAGGCCCAGTCGACGCTCTGGACGTCGGTCGTAATGTTCGGGTCTTCGTAGCTGCGCAGGGACAGCGTCAGCGAACCTTTCTGCTGCGCGAAAATGATCATCTCGACCTCTTTCGGGGTCAGCTCGAGCGTGACGGTACTGTAGGAACGCCCCATGGCGGAGGCGTTGGCCTGTGCGCCGTTCTGCTGCGCGTAGCCGATGTCCGCGCCGGTGGCGAGCACCTTGACGCGCTGGAGGATCGTCATCGTGACCGTGTCGAGCGAGGAATCGCCCTTGGTGTCGGGGAAATGGAACGTGCCGATCACGTCGACGAAGTTGTTCGGGCGGATGAGGCCGGAAACCGAGGAGACCTGGCTGACCGGGATCGAGATCGCGCGCCAGCCGGAACGAGTCTGGGCGGGAAGCCCCGTGCGTTCCTTCGTGAAGACCTGCTTGAAATCGCGCCAGGTGAGGATGTCGCCTTTCCTGACCACGGAACGCACCGGCGATCCGATCACGTCGGAGCGGCGGTCCCACGGGATCTCGAGCGTATTGGCGGCGGCGTTGACGAACCGCATCGCCTCGTACATCTCAATGTCCGACTCCATGAGCTTGTCGCCCTCGGACACGTCGGACTTCATCCTGATCAGGCGGACCCGGACGGCGCTGTTCATGATCTTGCTGCGTTCCTGTTTGATCTGCTGGTAGGTGAAGATGAACGCCAGCACGCCGAAAAACACCGCCGCCAGCATCAGAATTTTCTGTCTCATTATCGGGTCTCCTGTTTGGACTTGATTTCAGGGGGAAACGGACGGTGCCGGACCGCCCGTTCAATTCGGCTTCCGCTTATTTGTCGACGAGCGCGAACGCCATGGAAAGCTCCGTAACGACGCGGTCGCCGATGGCGAGCGTGCCGTGGCCCTTGCCGAATTTGCGCGTGAGGTTCGGCAGCTCCAGGACCATGACGAGCTGGTCGCCGGGGAAGACGGGGGCCTTGAACTCGGCGGACTCGATGCCCATGAACAGCGCGAGCTTGTTCTTGTTGGCTTCATGCCCGAGCAGGAGAAGCGCGCCGGACTGGGCGATGATCTCCGACTGGACCGAATTCGACAGCACCATGTAGCCGTCGGAGTAGGTGCGGATCGGCGGCTCGGTGTGGCCGAGGTTCTTCACCGCCGTCACGCGGGTCTCTTCGAGCTTCGACACGTAGTCGACGTACAGGAACGGATACCGGTGCGGGATGATGTCCATGACCGAGGAGACGTCGCGCGGATCGTCGTCCTTCTTGTCGAACTCGCCGAACGGCGGCGGCTCGGGGATCGACAGCACGCGTTCGCGCACCGCCATCACGAGTTCGGCCTGGCAGGCGAGCCCGCCGCTGTTCTTCACGGTCCCGCTGAGCTTGGCCTCGCCGTCCGCGATCCCGTTGACCGCGACTTCGACGAACATGCGGTCGCCGGGAACGTTCGGGCGGCGGAACTTCACGTTGCGGATGCTCTTCACGTAGATGTCAAGCACGCCCTGCGGGTCGAGGCGTTCCCGGACCGCGAGCTCCGCGAGCTGCGCCATGGCCTCCACCTGAAGCACGCCGGGCACGATCGGGCGTCCGGGGAAATGCCCCTGGAAGAACTGGTCGCCGATCGTGAGGTTGCGCCAGCCGACGAGATGGTCTTCGTCGATCACCTTCACGCGTTCGAGCATGAGGTAATCAAGCGAAACGGGCAGGATCGACCGGAGGTCGCGGACGGAAAGAATCGTATCGGGTTTCATCGTTTTGTCTCCTTTTCGTTTACTTTGTGGCCGCCGCGGCTTCCTGTTCGAGCATGAGCGCGGCGAGTTTGCAGTGGGTCGGGTGGCCGGACTTGACCGACATGACGTGCGCATGGACGCGCTTGCCGACCAGATACAGGTCCCCGATCATATCCATGATCTTGTGGCGGACGAGTTCGTTCGGGTAGCGCAGGCCGTCCTTGCAGATCAGCGCGCCGTCGTGCAGGATGATGGCGTTGTCGAGGCTGCCGCCCTTCGCGAGACCGGCGGCGATGACCTGTTCCAGCTCCTTGTACGGGCAGAACGTGCGTGCGCCCTCCAGTTCGTTCCGGAAGTTTTCGGGCGTGACCTGGCAGGAGAAGAACTGCGTGTCGAGGTCGCTGTAGCCGAACTGCGTGGTGAACGAGATCCGCAGGTCGTCGGCGGGCAGCAGCGCGAGCATCGCGGAGCCTTCCTCGAACACGACAGGAGCCTTCGCGGTCCAGAAATGCGCCTCGGCGTCCTGTTCCTGAAGCCCGGCCTCCATGATCCCCTCGAAATACGGCTTCGCGCTTCCGTCGGCGATCGGCGGCTCCGGGCCGTCCATCTCGATATAGGCGTTGTCCACGCACGCGGCATGCAGGGAGGACATGATGTGCTCCACGGTCACCACGAACGCCCCGGTCGTTCGGGACGCGATCGTGGTCGCGCGGCGCACGTCGATCACGTTCCGGGCGTTCGCCAGGACCTCGGGCGCGCCGGGCATGTCGATGCGGCGGAACACGATTCCGGTTTCAGGCGGTGCGGGAAGGATTCGGAGCGTGGCGCGGGCCCCGGTATGCAGGGCGATGCCCTTGACGACGGCCGCGCCTTTCACGGTATTCTGTTTCGGCATGGTTTTTCTCAAAATCTCATGGTTAGTTACGGAAAAAAACTTTTTTCTCTGTAATTTAGCGCTTTTTCGCGTGATTACCAGTCGAAATGGCGCTATATTATAAAGAAAGTTGTGTTTTTTTTCATTTTTGCGCCATTTTCGGAGATTTTCCGCCCATGAACACCCGGCATCGCATCATCATCCTGCTCGGCCCGACCGCCTGCGGCAAGACCTCGTTCGGCGTCGCGCTCGCCGCGCGCATCCGCGCCGCGGTCCTCAGCGCCGATTCCCGCCAGATCTACCGCGGACTCGACATCGGGACCGGCAAGGACCTCGCGGAATACGCCCCGCCCGGACAGCCAGCCGTCCCGTACAAGCTCATCGACATCCTGCCGCCGGACGCCGAGTATTCCCTCGCCGAATATCTGCGCGACGCCGCCGCGGCCGTGAAGGAGACCGAGGCGGACGGACGCGTCCCGCTGTTCGTCGGCGGCACGGCCCTTTACCTGCACGGCATGGTCTTCTCGTACCACCTCGCGCCGGGCGCCCCGGTCCCCGAATTCCGCGCGTATCTGCGCAGCCTCGACACCGTCGCGCTCCGCAGGCTTCTGCTCGAACTCGACCCGGCGAGCGCCGTCCCCTCGAACGAACCCGACAACCGCATCCGCCTGATCCGCGCCATCGAGCTCGCCCGCGCGGCAAACGCGAACGAACTGCCGAACGACCTGGAACGCCCCTTTCCGCCGTCCGACTTCCTCGTGCTCGGGCTCTACCGGCCGCGTTCCGAAACGCGCGCACGCATCCTCCAGCGTCTGGACGAACGCCTCGCGCACGGCATGGTCGAGGAGGCGGAGCGTCTCCACGCGGAGGGCATGAGCTGGGAGAAGATGGAGTTCCTCGGCCTCGAATACCGTTACCTCGCGCGCTATCTGCAGGGACAGCTCACGATGGAGGAGATGCACGATCAGCTCTACGCGAAGATCTGCCAGTTCGCGAAACGCCAGGATTCCTGGTTCCGCAAATTCGAGAACGACGGCTGCCCGATCCACTGGCTGCGTCCCGATCAGCTCGACGACGCCGAACGCCTCTGCCGCGACTTCCTCGCCAGACGCCCCCTCCCCGCGCCGGATTTCCGGCTCGCCGACTGCAAATATCCGGTCCATCCCGAGGCTGATTCGGGCGGAAACGGAAAAAAGGTGCGATGAAAGCTGAAAAAAAGAGTTGACAATCGGTTTTCCTGTGGTATATTTATAGGATAAGTGTCTTTGTTTTCATAAACCCGCAACAAATGGAGATTTATTATGTCCGGTCACAGTAAATGGGCAAATATCAAACACAAAAAAGAGGCAACCGACAAGAAGAAAGGCCAGGCGTTCTCCCGCCTCGCCAAGGAAATCATGGTTGCCACCAAGCAGGGCGGCAAGGACCCCGCGTCCAACATTAAGCTCCGCATGGCGCTCGCCTCCGCGAAAGCCAGCAACATGCCCCGCGAAAACATCGAACGCGCCATCAAGAAGGGCGCGGGCGAACTCGGCGACGTCGCCTACGAGGAGATCACCTACGAAGGATACGGTCCCGCCGGCACCGCGTTCGTCGTCGAATGCCTCACCGAAAACCGCAACCGCACCATCGGCGACGTCCGCATGACGTTCGACCGCAACGGCGGCAACCTGGCGGCGAGCGGCGCCGTGTCCTGGATGTTCCAGCGCAAGGCGCACTTCATCATCGAAGGCGAAAACGCCGACGAGGACAAGCTGATGGAACTCACGCTCGAAGCGGGCGCGGAAGACATCACCGCCGAAGACGGCATCGCCGAGATCTGGGCGGCCCCGGAAGCCTTCGCCGACATCGCCAAGGCGCTTGAAGACGCCGGCATCGAATGCTCCGAGGCCAAGATCACCCGCAAGCCGGAAAATACCATCGGCATCAACGAACTCGCCAAGGCGCAGCAGGTCCTCCGCCTCGTCGAACGCCTCGAAGAGCTCGACGATGTCCAGGCCGTCTACTCCAACGAAAACATCGCCAGCGAAGTCCTCGACGAGATCGACGCCCAGGGCTGACACGCTGCTTCGTTCCCAGCACGGAGGGCGTCCCGGATGATCATCATCGGCATAGACACCGCCATCCGGAAAACCGGATACGGCGTGATCGACATGCGGACCGGCGGTTCGATCCGAATCCTGGACTGCGGCCTGATCCGCAACACGCCCTCCCTGCCCCACAGCGAATGTCTCAGGCGTCTCGCCGGAGGCATTCGCGAACTTGTTTCTTCGTTCAAGCCCGAGGCCGCCGCCATCGAATCCGCGTTCGTCTCCCGGAACGTGAAGACAGCCATGATCCTGAGCCTCGCCCGGGGCGCCGTCATCACCGCCCTCGCCGAATGCTCGGTCCCGGCGTTCGAATACTCTCCGAAGAGTGCCAAGCGCGCCGCGACCGGACTCGGCGAAGCCGACAAAAGCCAGGTCGCCGCGATCATGGCGAACCTCGGCGGACTTGACATCTCGCAGATACCGGACGACGCCACCGACGCTCTCGCGCTCGCCTACTGCCACGGCAACCTGGTCCTGCGCGCCGGCAGCGGCATCGTCAGACAACCTCAACCCATCTGATCTCACGGAAGGCATGTTATGATTCTCACAAAATACGGTAAGAAGGAATGGGGGATGGCGCTCGCCGCTTTCCTCGTCGTTTTCGTGCTCTGCGCCGCAACCGTGTTTCTCAGGATTCTCCCGCCCGGCATCGCCGGCGCGATCACTGCCTTCGCCGCGCTCGCGTGCTTCGCCGCCTGCGCGTTCTTCCGCGACCCGCCGCGCAGGATCGCCGCCGATCCCACCGCCATCGTGTCGCCCGCCGACGGCGTGATCAAGGACGTGGAGCTGATCAAGTCCGAGACGCTCGAAAACGACGATCTCCGCCGCCTCTTCCACGACAAGGACATCCTCCGCATCGGCATTTTCCTCTCCGTCTTCAACGTGCACATCAACCGCGCACCGTGGGACATGAAGGTCGAGTTCAAGTTCTACAAGCCGGGCAAGTACCTCGACGCACGCGATCCCGACGCCGGGAAAGTCAACGAATCCATGCTCATCGGCGGCACCTGCCCGTTCGAGGGCGAGACGTTCCCCATCGCCGTCCGCCAGGTCTCCGGCGCGATCGCCCGCCGCATCGTCTGCCCGGTCAATCCCGGCGAATCCTACACGCGCGGCCAGAAATACGGCATGATCAAGTTCGGGTCCCGCACGGAACTCTACATCCCCGCCGGAATGGGCATTGACATCGCCGTGAACGTAGGCGAAGCCGTCCGCGCCGGGGCCTCCATCCTCGCGTTCGTCCGCCCCGAGGCGAAGGCGAAACTCCACGCGCTCGCCGAAGAGGCCGCCGCAAAGGACCTGTGATGAATCCCGGACCCGAACAGGAACAGGCCGCGCCGCCCTCGCGGAAACTGCAGCAGTGGCTTCAGTTCGTCCCGAACAGCCTCACGCTCTGCAATTCCCTCTGCGGATACGCCGCCATCCTCGTGACGCTTCAGGCATACAAGCATGTCGACGATCAGCAGGCGATGGCGACGATCTTCGCCTGGAGCGCCGGGCTCATCCTCTTCGCCATGGTCTTCGATATGTTCGACGGCTTCACCGCGCGCCTCCTGCACGCCTCCAGCCTGCATGGAATCCAGATGGACTCCCTCGCCGACATGACCACGTTCGGCGTCGCCCCCGCCACGCTCGTCGCCGTCATGGCGCACAACATGCGCCACATCGAGCGCGCCGGCGAGTTCGTCCCGATCTGCATGCTCTGCGGCATCTACCTCGGATGCGCCGCGCTCCGCCTCGCCACGTACAACGTCCACGCGATGTACGAGAAGAAGAGCAGCGACATCTTCACCGGGCTGCCCTCCCCCGGCGCGGCCGCCGCCCTCTGCACGATCATCCTCTTCGCCGCCACGGAAAAAGGCAGCAACACCCTGCGCGAATACTTCCGCTATCTGCCGATCTACGCCACGATCCTCGGCTTCCTGATGGTCAGCCAGGTCCCGTACCTGCACTTCGGCAAATACCTCGCCTCCGCGCGCTACCACAAGGAACGCCTCCTGATCATCGGTCTGCTGCTCCTCGCGTGGCTCGTCTCCTCCTTCCTCGTGAATCCCTTCCTCTTCCCCTTCCTGCTCGTGAACATCTATGTCGTCTGGGGACTAATCGCGTATTTCGCGCTGAAAATGGGATTCGTGAAGCACACCCACCCGCTCGTCCCGGAACAGAGCGAGGACGCAAACGACGGAGACAGAAAATCATGAATATCCTCATCACGGGCGGAGCCGGGTTCATCGGCTCCCATCTCGCCGAATCCTGGCTGAAGGACGGCCACAGCGTCTCCATCATCGACGACCTCTCCACGGGCTCGCTCGACAACCTCAGGCATCTCCCGCACCGGGAGCGCGTCGAGTTTGTCAAAGGCAACGTGATCTCCTCACGCGCGCTGCCCCGGCTCATGGAAAAGGCGGACATCGTCTATCATCTGGCCGCAGCGGTCGGCGTCGAGCTGGTCGTCCACGACCCGATCCGCACGATCGAGACCAACGTCTCCGGCACCAGCCGCATCCTGAAGCTCGCCGACAAGCTCGGCGGACGCCGCATCTTCGTCGCGTCCACCAGCGAGGTCTACGGCAAATCCGCCTCCGTGCCGTTCCACGAGACCGACGACCTCATCATCGGCCCGTCCACGCATTCCCGCTGGAGCTACGCCTGCAGCAAGCTCATCGACGAGTTCCTGCTCATGGCGTACCACCGCTCGAAAAACCTCCCCGGCACCGTCACGCGCTTCTTCAACACGGTCGGCCCGCGCCAGACAGGGCGTTACGGCATGGTCATTCCGCGTTTCGTCTCCGCCGCGCTTCAGGGCAAACCGCTCCGCGTCTTCGGCACCGGCGAACAGACCCGGTGTTTCTGCCATGTGGCAGACACGGTCCGCGCGCTCCGGCTCCTCCCGGACTGCGAGGCGTCGTTCGGCGAGATCCTGAACATCGGCAGCACGAACCGCATCACGATCCGCCAGCTCGCGGAAACGGTCATCGACCAGCTCCACAGCAAGTCGAAGATCGAGGTCGTTTCCTACGACAAGGCATACGAGCCGGGCTTCGAGGACACGCTCCACCGCGCCCCGGACTGCACCAAGATCGGACGCATCTGCGGCTGGAAGGCGGAACTCCCCCTCGACAAAATCATCGCCGACGTCGCCGCACAGATGCGCGGAGAAGGACAAGTCCTCCACTGAGGTTCTGCGCGGCTTCGCTCGCGCACACAGCATTTGCCTTTTCATCGTGTCCGAGCGCAGCCGGACACTTCCGCAGTGGAGGCTCCGCCTCCCCCCCTCGACAAAATCATCGCCGACGTCGCCGCACAGATGCAGGCAAACTGAATTTGCGCAACTTCACTTTGCCGTTCGCGACCGCGTTCTTCCCCTGAAAAGCAAATGCCTCCCCGGCCATACACGGCTGAGGAGGCTTTCCTGTTCCGGAACTGTTATTTGAGCACCGGAAGCGGCGTTGTCTTGACTTCGGTCTGCAAATCGTCCATCGCAAATGGCTTGTCGCCGTCCGTGAACGCAATGGAAGTCTTCCGCGCCCATTCGCGAAGCTGCGTCAGTACCTCTTTCAGCGCCTTCTCGTTCATGTGGGACGCCTCGAACATCTTGTCCTGATCCAGCTGGATGACATCGGACTTGTTGCCATCCAAAGAAGCCTTCGAGGTCAGGAAGGCTTTCCAGCTTATGTCATACGCCTGAATTTTATTCTTCTCCTCAAGTTCGCCGGCCTTTTTGGAGAAGATCGCCTTGAAGAGCTTGTTCGTCGCGAGCTTCGTCATCAGGGCGGAACCGTTGCTCCAAGAAATCCCCCTGGGCGTAAACGCCAGGCCGGAATTGCCGGACGAGATCATTTCCGTGTTCAGGTAAGCGAAGACGGGAGTGTCGTCTTCCAGATTCATCGTCTTGCGTGCCGTGCTCTGCACCGAGGCGCTGTAGCTGCTGAACGCCTTGATCCCGTTCTTTTTGACGTATCTGCTGATCCGGGACCACACCGCCAGGAAGAACAATGCCTCGTCTTCGGATGCCCGCCGGCAATCCTCCCTCGTTTTGTACATGTAATCAAAAGCTGTTCTGGCGAGCTCGTCGAAATGCTTCAGCGCCTTGTCGATGTCCTCCATCAGCCAGGATATGTCAATTGAGTCGCGTTTGGCAAGCTCATCCAGCTGCTGCCGGGCGGTCTGCGCCTTTTCCTCCGAAGAGGTAAAACCGGAAGACCGATACAGCTCGTAGGCCTGACGCTGCTTCTGCGCCTCTTCCCTTGTCTCGAACTCTTTGGGGCCGACGGTTCGGGCGATCCGGTCGAACTCCGCCGCCAGCTTGTCAAGCACCGGATATCCGTTATAATCCTCCAGGCCGATCTTCTTCGCATATTCGGCCATTTTCTTTTGCGATTCCCAGACGTCATTTTCCGTATCGACGCACAAGGTCTTGTAAAACTCATCCAGTTTCCGCAACAGCATGTCCCTGACTTCGGTGACGTTGAAAAAGTTCGCGACCCTGACGACCGGGGCGATCTCGTCCGGGTACTTTTCAATGATATATGCGTACGCGTTCACAAGCAGGGGGTTCAGGGACAGGATCCTGCGGCATTGTTCCTCGATCTTTTCCGGGGGGATGATGCCGTTCATGATGTTGGAGAGCAGCAGATCCGCCTTGGCGACATCCTCGTCTTTCAGGCAGACGATGCTGATCGCCGGACACTTTTTGTCGATGTACTTGAACAGGTCAAGATACATGTTGGCGAGGCTGTTGTAAATCGCATCGGCAAACACCTGGGACGTTTTCCTGTCGGCACAGAACTTGTCCAGCTCGGCTTTCTGCCGATTGTCCTCGCAGGAACGTCCGATCAGCCTGAATGTGCCGGAAAGAGCAGTATCGGTCGGATTGACCTCTTTCGCATCCGCCTTTCCTGTCGCCTCAACGGTTTCGTCGGCATCTTTTCTTTCCTCCGCCGCATCGGAAGCGTCTATCTTCTCCACGCTGTCATCCGCCTGTACCGGACTTGATGTCTGTTGAGCCGGTTTCTGTTCGAACACCTTCATGTACGACACGGCGGCGTCGAGGCGGGACATGTCAAAAAACTCCTTCACGAACTGTGCCGGGTCCAGATCGTAATGCTCGTTTTCCGCCAGGATCTTCGAGGCGAGCGTAGCCCCCTGAACAAGATACTCGTTGACCCAGTTGTCCGCGCCGCTGGTCAGGTCGGAGAAACTCCTGAATTTCCTTGAAAACTCATCCAGCGCAAGCTGACGGCTTTTTTCGGCCAATTCCTTAAATCTGTACCGGATATCATAATACTCCAGCTGTTCAGGAGTAAAGGCTATTTCTCCATGAAGGACGGAAAAGACTTCGACGTGCTTTCTCATTCTTACCTCCGAAAGAAGTTTGTTTTCACCGGACATCCGCCGGATGCTTGTTTCCGGTTTTGAGCTTCCGCTTGCTATAATATAGCTGATTCTGTCCGGATTGCAAGGCGGAAAAAAGTCAGCGAAGGAAAAAACATACAGTTCCTCAAGAAAAAGACAAGTCCGGAAAGGATACTGGCAACGCAGGATGGTCTGTTCTTTTTTCGCAAAGCCCGATGTTCCCGGCCGGCAGCCGGAACGGGGGGGAACAACGCGTTTTTACACGCGGGACTCGAACCCGATCCTCGGGTCGGCGATCACATACAGGATATCCGACAGCAGGATGCCGGCGAGCGTCAGGAATCCGCTGAACGCAAAGAGCGTCATCATCAGCGGGATGTCGCGGCTGCTGAGCGCGAGCATGGAAAGCGCGCCCATGCCGGGGATGTTGAAGATGTATTCGATCAGGATGCTGCCGGACACGAGGCCGGGCAGGATGCCCGCGAACAGCGTAATCATGATGATCAGGGCGTTGCGGAACGCGTGGACGTAGATGACATCTTTTTCCGCGAGGCCCTTCGCGCGCGCCGTGCGGATGTACTCCTGGCGGATCACATCGAGCATGCCCGCCCGCGTGAAGCGCGCGATCCCGGCGAACGACGCGTAGCTGAGGCAGAAGACCGGCAGGACGTAGTGCATCGCCGTCACCCACATGATCTTCCACGAGCTCATCCCCTGCGTGATGTCGGGCGTGAGCCCCTTCAGCGGGAAGATCGGCGCGAGGCCGCCCACACACAGCGTCGCCTGAAGCAGCAGCGCCACGGAGATCGCCGGCAGAGAGTACAGGAAGAACAGGAACAGCGTCGTGGTCTTGTCGAACACCGTGTCGTGCCGGACGGCGGTCTGGATGCCGATGGGAATGGACAGGATGTACGTGACGAGGATCGCGAAGAGATTGAGCTTGATCGTGATGGGGAGGCGTTCGAGGACCAGCTCGGTCACAGGCCGCCCCTTGTCGACCGCGACGGACGCGCCCAGGTCGCCGTGGCATGCTTCCCAGATCCACAGGCCGAACCCGACGATGATCGGTTTGTCGAGGTGGAGCTTCTCCTCGATGATCTTGTTGCGCCCGAGGTCGGTCTTGTCGCTCGACATGGTCCCCGCCGCGTTCTTGCCGCCGCCGTCGGCGGAGAGGAACGTGCTTTTGGACGGGTCGCCGGGGGCAAGGCGTACGAGCGCGTAGCTCGCCAGCAGGATCACGAAAAGCGTGAAGAAGCCGAGGGCGAGGCGTTTGACAAGATATGTCCAGAATTGTCCTTTCATGCGCGGGCGGGCGTCCTGTTCGATGCGGATTAGAGAATCAATAACAAAAGCATTCTACAAATTTACCTCATTTTCCGCCGATTGCAAATCCGCGTCCGAAAAAAACGCGCAAAACATGCACTTTTCCCGTTTCACGCTTGATTTTCGCGGCTCCATGATGTATTTTTATGGATTCATAGTTTCAATGATTTCAACCTGTGCGCAGTATCGTTTGTTATGGTCTTTTTTCTGTTCATTTCCGCGCTTTTCCTGCTCGCGTTCGTGTTCCTGGACATGTCGCACGAAGTCCTGAAGAAGCGGATCCGCCGCATCAGCGCGAAGAAAACGGACGAGCCGCGTCCGCTTGAACTGGATTATCCGTTTTTCAGGCTCGGCGGGCCGGGTGGCGTCCGCGCTCCGTGGCAGCGTTACAGCCGCCGGGAAACGCAGGTCGCCGACCGCGACGACTTCATAAAAAAGATCGCGCCGGAACACTTCGACAAGTTCATCCTTCAGGAACGCATCCTGCGGCTGATGTTCGGCGCGACGTTTTTCGTGCTCGCGCTGGACGTGCTCGCGGTCGCGGTCCACATCATCCGTCACTGGCGCTGAGCGCGGAGAATACGCTCAGACCGAAGCGGCGAGCTGAAGCCCTTTGAGGTAGCGCCCCTCCGGGAACGAGGTCAGGACCGGATGGTCCGGCCCCTGGGACAGCCACCTCACCGTGCGGAGCGGACGATGCGCGTCCGACGCCGCGGAATCCACGATCTTCGCGAAGAGGTCGTCGTCGATCGCGCCCGAACACGAGAACGTGAACAGTTGTCCGCCCGGATTCAAGAGTTTGACCGCCAGCAGGTTGATGTCCTTGTAGGCGCGCGCGGCGCGTTCGCGCTGGGACACGGTCTCCGCGAACTTCGGCGGGTCCAGCACGATCAGGTCGAAGCTCTTCCGCGCGTCGCGGCAGCTCCGCAGGAACTGGAACACGTCCGCCTCCTTCGTCTCGAACGCGTCCGGGGAAAACCCGTTTAGCGCCGCGAGTTCGCGCGCGCAGGCAAGCGCCGGCTCCGAGGAATCCACGTTCAGCACGTGTTTCGCGCCGCCCTTCAGCGCGGCGAGTCCGAATCCGCCCGTGTACGAGAAACAGTTCAGCACGCGTTCCGCCCCGGCGGCGCACTCCGCCACCAGACGGCGGTTGTCGCGCTGGTCAAGGTAGAATCCGGTCTTGTGCCCCGCGAGATAATCGGCGCGGTACCGGATGCCGTTCTCCATGAACTCCAGCACGTCCGGCAGGACTTCCCCGGAGAGGTGCCCGGTCCGCGACGGCAGACCGTCCTTCGTGCGGCTGTCGACGTCCGAACGCTCGTACACGCCCTTCGCGTAATCCAGCAGCAGCCTGCCGATCAGTTCGCGGTGGCGTTCCATCCCCGCGCCCGTGATCTGGCAGACGGCGTATTCGCCGAAGACGTCGGCGATCAATCCGGGCAAACCGTCCGATTCCGCGCAGACCAGCCGGTACGCATCCGGCAGGCGACCATGAAAAACAGTCTTGCGGAGCGCGAACGCGGAAGCAAGCCGTTTGCGGAAAAATGCTTCGTCGACCGCCTCGGATTCCGTGAAATTCCAGAGCTTCACCGGGATGTGCGATTCGGCGGCATACGCCCCGTGCGCCAGAAACTCGCCGCGCGCGCTCCGGACTTCGACCGTTTCGCCGGATCCGGGATCCCCCGCGGCCTCGCGGATCGCGCCGGAAAAGATCCACGGATGATGCCGCAGGACGGATTTTTCGCGGCCTTCTTTCAGAATGACGGTATGCATGGAGCGACCTCGCGGAATTTCAATTCAAGTTCAAATCACGAACAAACGGAGCAAAAAGAAAGGCGGATCGTTCCGACCCGCCCCGGGAAAACACGCTCAGTAGCGGATCAGCATGGAGCCCCACGCCAGACCGCCGCCGAACGACGTGAACAGCACCAGGTCGCCGCGTTTGATGCGGCCCGTGCGGCACGCCTCGTCGAGCGCGATGCCGATCGAGGCGGAACTGGTGTTGCCGTAGTAGCGGATGTTGCAGAACGCGCGGTCGTCCGTGATGCCGAGGCGCTTCGCCACGGCGTCGATGATGCGGAGGTTCGCCTGATGCGGGATCACCAGCGCGAGCTGATCGACCGTCACGCCCGCCCGCGCCAGCACTTCCTCGCTGGACGACACCATGGCGTTCACGGCGAGCTTGAACGTCTCACGGCCTTCCATGTAGACGAAATGCTGACGGTTCCAGACCGTTTCGTGGCTGGCGGGCGCTTTGCTGCCGCCCGCCGGGATCCGCAGGACGTCGGTGTAGCCGCCGTCGGCGTGGAGCGAACTCGCGAGGATGCTGTCCGGGGTGTCCGTGCCGTCGTTCTGAAGCAGCGCGCATCCGGCTCCGTCGCCGAAGAGGATGCAGGTGTTGCGGTCGGTCCAGTCCACGATCACGGAGAGCTTGTCGGATCCGCAGACCAGCACGTTGCGGTATTTCTGAGGGAAGGAGCGCATGAGGGAGAAACCGACCTCAAGCGAGGAGACGAATCCGGCGCACGCGGCGGAGAGGTCGAAGCAGAACGCCTGTTTGCACTGGAAATGGTGCTGGATCAGCGCGCCGGTGTTCGGGAAGATGTAGTCGGGAGAGATCGTGGCGACCACGATCGCGTCGATGTCGCGTCCGGCGACGCCCGCCTCCGCCAGGGCTTTTTCCGCGGCCCGGATCGCCATCGTGGACGCGGTTTCGTCGGGTCCGGCGATGCGGCGTTCCTCCACGCCGGTGCGTGTGCGGATCCATTCGTCGTTGGTGTCGACCAGCTTTTCGATATCGGCGTTGGTCCGTCTATGTTCAGGGAGGTACGAGCCCGTCCCCGCGATGCGAATGCCCATCTTGTCATCCTTTTGACCGCCGTCCGGCGTAGGGGTTGATAACGGTTTCATCCTGCCGCGGCCCGCGTTTTTGCTCCGCGGACGCACGAAAACAGAGAAGAACATCCCATAATATAACACCCGTTTGCGCTTTGTCAAGCATGTTTTTGCCCGCGCCGCGCAACAAATGAAGATAAAATGCCGTTCCGGCGAAAAAACCGGCTTTTTTCGCAGATTTTTAAATTATTCGCTTGACAAAATCAAACTCAAATGGTATGTTACATGTAACACATACCCCCACACCTGTTCACACAATCAAGTTTTCAGGAGTTACACCATGAAACGTTCTTTATTTGCCGCACTTGCGGCGGGCGCTTTCCTCGTGCTGTCCGCCGCGCAGGCCTCAGCTCAGGACGAGGCTGACGACCAGCTCAAGGACCTCAAACCCGCCAAGTACGTCATCCTGTTCATCGGCGACGGCATGTCCCTGCCCCAGCGCATGATGGCGGAAGAGTTCAGCCGTTCCACCATGAACAAGGGCCTCACCATCAACTCCATGCCCGTGCAGGGCTACTCCAAGACCAGCTCCCTCAGCAACTTCATCACCGACTCCGCCGCTTCCGGAACCGCCATCGCCTGCGGCGAGAAGACCAACAACGGCCGCATCGGCATGGACGCCGAGGGCAAGCGCAAGCTCGAATCTGTCGCGGAAGTCGCCAAGAAGAACGGCCGCGCCGTCGGCATCCTCACCAGCATCACCATCAACCACGCCACCCCGGCATCCTTCTACGCCCACAACGTGAGCCGCGACAACTACTACGACATCGGCCTCGACCTCATCAAGTCCGGGTTCGACTATTTCGGCGGCGGCGGCCTCCAGGGCAACCGCGGCGGCGACAACGACATCTACAAGCTCGCCGAGAAGGAAGGTTACACCGTCGCCTACAAGGACGAGGTCCGCAAAGTCGACCTGAAGAAAGCCGACAAGCTCTTCGTCCGCGAACACAACGGCGCCCTCCCGAACGCCATCGACAAGCCCGAAAATGAATGGGGCCTCGCCGAATACACCAAGCAGTGCATCGACTTCCTTATGACCAAGGACAAACCCTTCTTCATGATGGTCGAAGGCGGCAACATCGACCACCACGGGCACAGCAACGACGCCGGTTCCAGCCTCCGCGAGACTATGGCGATGGACAGCGCCGTCACCGTCATCATGGACTTCGCCAAGAAGCATCCGAAGGACACGCTCGTCGTCGTCACCGGCGACCACGAGACCGGCGGTCTGACCCTCGGCTTCGCGAACACCCAGTACGAATCCTCCATCTACCTCCTCGGCAACCAGAAGTGCTCCAGCGACGAGTTCAAGAACAAAGTCAACCGGTTCGCAGACGGCATCCTCGGCCCCAGACGCTTCGGCCCTCCCGGAAGAAACAACGACCAGGACAACCAGGAGAACAAGGAAGAGAAGACCATCAAGTTCGACGACATCAAGCCGCTCATCACCGAGAATTTCGGCCTGATCTTCGACCAGGGCGAGGCGCCCGCGAATGAAAACAAGGTCAGTCTCCGCTCCGCCGACGCCAACGCCCGCAGAAAACTCACGCTCGTCCTCTCCAAGTCCGAACAGGACCGCATCGAAGAAGCGTTCAACAGGCAGTTCCCGAACGGCAAGCGCGCCGGTTTCGGCGGCGGCGACGCCGTGGCGAACACCGTGGTCGCGATCTTCGACAACAAGTGCTCCGTCGGCTGGACCAGCGGCGCCCACACCGCCCTCCCCGTCGACACCAGCTCCTACGGCGTGAACTCCAACATCTTCGGCGGCATGTACGAGAACTCCGACATCGCCAAGAAGCTCAAAGCGGTCATCTCCGTCCCCGTGAAATGATCTGAACCACATCATACATTTTCCATGTTCAATCATTGGAAAATATCCAGACGCGACGCGGTCATGGTGGTCGTTTTCCTCCTTGCCTGCGTCGCGCTTTGGTTTCTCGACATCCTCCACACGGCACCGCCCCCGGAGGGCGTCAAATGCAAGGCGCGTGTCCTTTCCGTCGACAACAGCAACATCATCACGATCGGCCTGCTGAAGAAGGGCGAGCAGCACGTCCGGCTGAGGATCCTGAACGGCCCGTACAAAGGCCGGGAGTTCAACGGCACGAACATCATCCGTGCCAACATGGAGCTGGACAAGGTGTTCGAGCCGGGCGACCTCGCGCTCGCCGCCATTCCGTACGGAGTCGATGAATCCTTCACAGTCGTTGCACAGGATCATTACCGCATCGGCTACGCGCTCCTGCTCTTCGGCCTCTTCGCGCTGCTCCTGCTCGTCTTCGCCGGCATCACCGGGTTCAACGCCCTGCTCTCTTTCGTCTTCAGCTGCCTCGTCATCTGGAAGCTCGTGATCCCGCTCGCACTGAAGGGCGGAAACGTGCTCCTGATCACGTTCGCCGCGGTCACGCTCCTCAGCGCGGTCATCATCTTCCTGGTCGCCGGAATGACCCGGAAAGGCGTTACCGCCTTCTTCGGCGCGATCCTCGGCGTGCTCGCCAGCTGCGCCATGGCGTACATTTTCACGAAGCTCTTCAAGATCAGCGGCGGCATGATGCCCTATTCCCAGACCCTGCTCTACTCCGGCTACGAATTCCTCAGCCTCCCGGACATCTACATCGGCGCGATCTTCCTCTCCAGCTCCGGCGCGGTCATGGACCTCGCCATGGACGTCTCCGCCGGCATGGTCGAAATCCTCCACAAACGCCCGGACATCAACCGCCGCGAACTCATCGGCTCCGGCCTGAACATGGGCCGCAGCGTGGTCGGCACCATGACGACGACGCTCCTGCTTGCCTATTCCGGCGGCTACCTCACGCTCATGATGACCTTCGCCGCGCAGGGCATCGGCCCGCTCGACTTCATCAACAATCCGTACGTCGCCTCCGAAGCAGTGAAAACGCTCGTCGGCAGTTTTGGCCTCGTCCTCGTCGCCCCGTTCACGGCGTTCGTCGGCGGATTCATTATCCCGCGCAAGGCGAAAAAGCAGGCGAAACCGGAACAGCTCCCGGAAGCGAATCCGGAAGCAAAACCGGAAGAACCGGAACACGCCTGATCCTTCGTCTTTCCTGCCTTTTCCGTCACTTTTCCGGCTTTTTTCTATAAAAAAGCGGGAAATCACGAAAAAAAATGCGTTTTCCGGTTGTTTTCCTCCAAAACGGCGCTATATTGTTTCCTTTACAAGGAAAACTCGCCATGCCAGATCAGAACATCCTCATATACGACTCCACGCTTCGCGACGGCGCCCAAGGAGAACATGTCTCGTTCTCGAAGGACGACAAACTCCGTATTGCCGAAAAACTGGACGAACTGGGCGTGGCATACATCGAGGGCGGCTGGCCCGGATCCAATCCACGCGACGCCGAATTCTTCCGCGACGCCGCCTCCCACACGTTCAAATACGCCAAGCTCTGCGCGTTCGGCTGCACGCGCCGCAAGGAACTGACCGCCGAGAACGATCCGCAGCTGCGCGCCCTGCTCGATTCCGGCGCGCCCGTCTGCACCATCGTCGGCAAAACGCCCTCCTCGCAGGTCCGCGAGATCCTGAACGTCTCCGAGGAGGACAACCTCGCCATGATCCGCGAATCCTGCCGGTTCCTCGCCGACGCCGGACGCGAGGTCATCTTCGACGCCGAGCATTTCTTCGACGCCTGGAGCGAGGACCGCGCCTACGCCGAACGCGTGCTGAACGCGGCATGCGAGGGCGGCGCTTCCGCGGTCACCATCTGCGACACCAACGGCGGCCTGCTCCCCGTCGAGATCCTCGACATCACGAAGCAGGTCCGCGCGATCCTCCCCGAAAACATCGTCCTCGGCATCCACTGCCACAACGACTCCGGCACGGCCGTCGCGAACTCCATCGTCGCCGTGCGGAGCGGCGCCCGCCTCGTGCAGGGCACGGTGAACGGCATCGGGGAGCGCTGCGGCAACGCCAACCTCTGCACCATCATCCCGAATTTCGAGCTCAAGACGAACTTCCGCTGCCTCCCGCCCGGCCACCTCGCCATGCTGAAGGACGTCAGCGATTTCGTCTGCGAGAAAGCCAACATGCGCCCGGACGCCCACGCCCCGTACGTCGGCGAAAGCGCGTTCGCGCACAAGGCCGGGCTCCACGTCGACGCCATCGCGAAGAACCCGGTCACGTTCGAACACGTCCGCCCCGAATCCGTCGGCAACCGCCGCCGCATCCTCATCTCCGAGCTCTCCGGACGCCATTCGCTCACCATGAAGGCCGCCGAATTCGGCATCGACCTGCGCGATTCCCGCCTTGGCAACGCCGGGCTCCAAGAGCTCAAGAAACGCGAACGCGCCGGATACGAATACGAGACCGCCGAGGCGTCGTTCGTCGTGCTGATGCACAAGGTCATGAACCTGTGGCCCTCCTACTTCACGCTTGAGGGCTTCCGCGTCATCATTGAGAAACGCGGCGAAGGCGACCGCGTGGTCTCCGAAGCCACCGTCAAGCTCAGCGTCGGCGGCGTCTCCCAGCTCACCGCCGCGGAAGGCGACGGCCCGGTCAACGCGCTCGACCTCGCGCTCCGCAAGGCGCTGGAGCGGTTCTACCCCGCGCTCCGCGACGTCTCCCTCATCGACTTCAAAGTCCGCATCCTCGAGAACCTGAACGGCACCGCCGCCCAGACGCGCGTCCGCATCCAGAGCCACGACTCCACCAGCGTGTGGGACACCGTCGGCGTCAGCGAAAACATCATCGAAGCATCCTGGATCGCCCTCGCCGATTCCGTGGAATACGCCCTCTTCAAGAAACACATCGCACCCTCAAACAGCCAGGAAGGACCCGAACCATGACCCGGCGTTTTCTTTTGATTCTGACCATCGTGCTCATCGGCACATTCTATTTCGCGCCCCAGCCCAAGGCCGAGGCGTTCGACCCCGTTACTCTCGCCATCCTCACCCCGCTCGCCATCCAGGGCGCGAAGATCCTCGCCCCGTACGTGATCCGCGGCCTCAAAAACGTCGCCGTCGTCGGGGTCCGCTCCGCAAAATACCTCCTCAAATTCTTCCTGGTCCCGGTCGGGCTCGTGGAGTGCATCATCATGCCGTGGCGCATCTCGACCGGGCTGAGTCACATGGGGCAAGGGTTCGTAGGATTGTTCTGTTTCGTCGGCAACCTATGTCTGATACCGGTCGCCATCTTTGGCGTCGGCGTTTAGCGGGGACGTGCTGAACAATGCCGAACGAAAAACGTCCGCCCGAAGGGACCGCCACAGGCCGCGCCCGCAAGAAGATGGCCCCCATCCTCCGCGAGTGGTACGGCGAGGACGGTTCCGGCGGCGAACTCATGAAGTATCTGCCCGGCACACAGCCCGTCGGGGACGTGCTTCAGCGCGTCATGCGGAAGAAACTGCCGGAGGGCGTCGCGGATTTCCGGACGATCGCGAACCGCTGGCCCGACATCGCCGGAGCCGTCGCCGCGAAACACACCACGCCGCTTTCCATCACCGGCAAAACCCTCTTCATCGAGGTGGAGCATCCCGCCTATCTGGCGTCCGTCCGCACGAAATCCGTGCAGACCGCCATCCTCGCGCGCATCGCCGAGCTGGTCGGCGCCGACAAATGCACCGCCCTGACCTTCACCCCCGCGGGACGCCGCCGCACAGTCTGACTTCGCTATGATCTTCTTCGACACCATCGACTCCACGACCGCCTGGGCCGTCGCGCATTTCGCCGAACTGAACGACCGCGAGCTCGTCGCCGCCGCCACGCAGACCGCCGGACGCGGCCGTCTCGACCGCAAATGGATCTCCCCGCGCGGCAACATCTACGCCAGCTTCGTCCAGAAGAACGTGAACAGCCCTCTGCTCGGCGTCGCAGCAGGATCGCTCGCCGTCCTCGACCTCGTGCGCGAGCTCGCCCCCGCCGAAAAGTTCCACATCAAATGGCCGAACGACGTCTTCCGAGGCACGGCGAAGATATCCGGCATCCTCTCCCAGTTCATCTCCCCCCGCAACGGCGCGCCCGGCGGCCTCGTGACCGGGATGGGCGTCAACCTGAACATGACGCGGGAACAGCTCGCGGCCGCCTCGCAGGAGGCCACGTCCGTCCTCATCCTGACCGGCGCGCCGTGCGATTGCGAGGCGGCGCTGCACCGTTTCGAGGATATCCTGCACGACCACGCCGACGTCCTGAAAAATGCCCCTGAAACGCTCTTCTCCCGCTGGAAAGCCGAAAACGGCCTCCTCGGGAAACGCGTGGAATTCCTCGCAGGCGACGGGTCCCGCCTCACCGGGCTTTTCCGCGACATCGCAGACGACGGCTCCGTCATCCTCGACGAAGACGACGGCCGCACGCTCACGCTGAACTGCGGCGACGTGCGGCTGCAGACCCGCGCTTGACTTGATTTTCGCGCGAACGCGTGTATAGTATCTGCTAAGAATCACAACAACCCGGCATACGCCCGGAAGGACCGCTCCCATGATCGCTCAGCTCACAGGCAAAATCGTTTCCCTCAGCTTCACCGAACTCATCCTCGACGTGAACGGCGTCGGGTATTTCGTCTCCATCCCCATGAGCACCTACGACGTGCTGCAGAAGGCGGGCGAAGGCGGCACCGCCACGGTCCTGACCTGGCTTCAGGTCCGCGAGGACGCGCTCCAGCTCTACGGATTCGCGAAGAGGGAGGAGCTTGAGATCTTCAAACTCCTGCTCACGGTGAACGGCATCGGCGCGAAGACCGCCCTCGCCATCCTCAGCAGCATGAACATCCCCACGTTCTGCAGCGCCATCGTCAACGCCGACATCAAGGTCCTCAAGCACATCAGCGGCATCGGCCCCAGGTCCGCCGAACGCATGATCGTCGAACTCCGCGACAAGATCGTGAAGCTCTTCCCCGAGCTCACGTTCGCCGGGCTTCCGCAGGACGTTCCGCAGTCGCGCGAAATGGAGGACGCCCTCCTCGCGCTCGAACAGCTCGGATTCCAGCGCGCGAAGATCCAGAAGACCGTCGCCGACCTCGTCGCCGCCATGCCCGAACAGGAACGCTCCAGCGAAAACATCATCCGCAAGGCTCTCCGCAAGCTCAACAGCTGAGCGGAACGGAGCTTGCTCCGCGGCAGTGTCCGGTTGAGCACAGGCACGCACAAGACCGCCTCATTTCCGGGGCGGTCTTTTTTGTGCATTTTTCAGCTCGATTCCGCCTCGTTTCCACATCAGTGATTTGTTCGACATCATCAAGGTCTATTGAGCTCAAAACGATTGTCTTTTGAGGCGAGTATGCCTTATTGACCGCGCATGATGCACACATGCGGTCCCGCGCATGCGCGCGGCCTCACGATGAGCTCAATCACAATAAGTCCCATAGGACCTGTAAGTCCTATCTTTTTCACCTCATTTCACCTCACGAAGTCGCTTCGTGCCTTACACGCATTATTTTTCGCGTTTTTCTCCCGCGAAACGGCATCCGTGAAAAGGCTCTGTTTTTCGCGTTTTATCCGCCAAAAGGGGCAAAAAGGGGGCGAAAAAAGGAAAAAAACAAAAAAAATCGAAAAAAAATCGAAAAAAAGTTTGTTTTCGGCTTGAAAAAAGGCGGATGTAGGGTAAATTAGGGGAAGAAAGGTGAAAATAGGGACCCGATAGGGGGAACCAGGGAACATCTCGAAAACGGCCATGGCAAACGACACGAAAACAACCTCAAACTTCTGCATTCTGAGCGGCAGCTGCGAGTACAAGCTCGACAGCCAGCACCGCGTTGCAGTGCCCTCGGACTGGCGCAAGCAGTCTCCGAGCGGCTGTTTCGTGCTCATCCCCGGCCGCGACCAGACGCTTCAGCTGTACACGGAGGAAGTGTACAACGAGCGCATCGGGGCGAAACTCAATTCGCTTTCCCCGTCGAATCCCGCCGACCTCAAAAAACTCCGCCAGCTGGGCGCTCGCACGTTCCATCTCCAGTGCGACAAACAGGGCCGCATCCAGATCCCGCCGATCCTGATGGATTTCGCCCAGCTAAAGGAGTCCGTCGCCTTCATCGCTTCCGGCAACTTCGGCCAGATCATGGACGGCACCCGCTGGAAAGCCGAGTTCGAGGCATTCAACGAGACCGGCGACAGCTTCCTGGACGTGCTGGATTAAGGAGAACGCGGCATGACGCAGACCATGAACATACAGGAAAAACAGCTCGAAGCCCCGATGCACATCCCCGTGCTCCCGGAGGCCGTCTGCTCGTTCCTCGCGCCCGAATCCCGCACCGTCCGCCGCATCATCGACGGCACCGTGGGCTACGGCGGTCACAGCTCGCTGCTCCTGAAATGCAAGCCCGAGGCGGAACTGCTCGGACTCGACCGCGACGAAGACGCCCTGGCGGCGGCGCGCGAACGCCTCGCCTTCGCCGGCGACCGCGTACACCTCATGCACTCCGACTACTCCCGCATGGCGGATCGCGCAGCGGCGCTCGGCTGGGACAAGGTCGATACCATACTCCTTGACATCGGCGTATCCTCCAGGCAGATCGACGACGCGGAACGCGGCTTCTCGTTCCGGTTCGCCGAAGCCCCGCTGGATATGCGGATGGACCGTTCCCGCGGACGCACCGCCGCGGACATCGTCAACACGCAATCAGAAGAGGATCTCACTACCATATTCCGCGACTACGGCGAAATCCGGGAGGCGCGCCGCCTCGCCCGCCGCATCGTCGAACTCCGTCAAACCAAACCATTCCTCACCTGCGGGGACCTGGCGGGCGTCTGCGACGACGTTCTCGGCCGGTTCCACCACAAGGGCGGACGCAAAGGCCCGCCCGCTCCCACTCTCGCGTTTCAGGCCCTCAGAATCGCCGTCAACGGGGAACTCGACGAACTCCGCGACGGCCTTCAGGCGGCTGTCGATCTTCTGTCTCCCGGCGGACGCATGGCGGTCATCAGCTTCCATTCGCTGGAAGACCGCATCGTCAAGAACTTCATCCGGGACATGGCGATGAACTGCAAATGTCCGCCCGGCACCCCGGTCTGCATCTGCTCCTGGCGGGCCGTCCTGAAACCCCTGACCAAGAAGCCCGTCGAGGCCGACGAACGCGAGCTCGCCGCCAACCCGAGGGCCGCCTGTGCCAAACTGCGCGCTGCTGAAAAACTTTACCCATAACACGAGAGCGGGACAAACATGAACCAATTCACCAAAAAAACAAATTCGCCGGAACCCGGGGCCGAACCCGGGCGCACGCAAACTCCGTGGGTCGCGGGGCTCATCTTCAAGATGGCGCTGATGATGGTCATCATCGCGGCGGCATTCTGGGCCCGCGTGCACCTGAACGACAAGACCGAACAGCTCGCACGCGAGAAAAACCGCATCACCAGGGAGATCCAGGAGAAGCGCACCGAGATCCAGACGCTTATCGCCCAGCGCGAAACGCTCCGCTCCTGGGAAAACATCAACTCCAAGATCAAGCAGTACAACCTCGCACTCCGCTCCGTCAACCCGAGCCAGGTGCGCTACATGAAACGTTTCGAAGGCCAGGTCTCCGCTCCCTCCCAGCACAGCGGCGACACGCGCGTCGCGGACACCTCCGCCGGCGCGGACCGGACCTCCGGAGAAATCCAATAACCTGAAACCGAAATCCCGCACACAGAAAGGACGACCGACATGACACTGTTCCGCTCCATGGCCATCCGCATGGCTCTCGTGTACATCCTGCTCATCTGCGGGTTCGGCTACGTCGCACGCGTACTCTATTCCGTTCAGATCTCGCGCCACGACGAACTCTTCGGCAAAGCCCAGAACACCTACACGACCCGGATCGAGACGCATGGCACGCGCGGCGAGATCTTCGACTTCGGCGGCTCGCTCCTCGTCGGGAACGTCCCCACGATGGACATCGTCGGCGACCCGGCGAACATCTACATCCTGAACAAGAAGGACAACGACAAGACCGAGACGGAATGCCGCATGATCGCGGATTTCTTCGAAAAGCACTGCGAGAATGTCAATTCCGACGAGGTCTTCCGCCGCCTCAGCAAACGCTCCTTCATCTCGAACGGCAAAGGAGCTCAAGGAGAAAGTCAGGGAACTCTCCTTCCACGGCGTCTCCTTCACCCGTTCCTACCGCAGGAACTACCCGAAAAACACGATGCTGGCGAACATCCTCGGCCTCACGAACTTCTCCGCCGACAAGTTCATCCCCGTCCAGGGCATCGAACGCTCCCTCAACGACGCCATGACCGCCACCTCCGGCTCCATGGTCTACGAACGCGCCCGGAACGGACGTCCCGTGACCTTCACGAACAGCATGAGCGAGCCCACGCTCGACGGCTACGACATCTATCTCACCATCCGCGAACCGCTCCAGGCGATCGTGGAGGAGGAGCTCGACCTCATGTGCGAACGCGTGAAGCCGCACGCGGCGTGGGCGATCCTCGTCGACCCGAAGACCGGCGACGTCCTCGCCGCCGCGCAGCGTCCCACGTTCAACCCGAACGACCGCGCCACCATGACCCCGGAAACCTCCGCAAACCGCCTGTCCGAGCTCGCGATCGAGCCCGGCTCCATCATGAAGCCGTTCGTGGTCTCCTACGCGCTCGACAAGGGCTTCGTGACCCCGAACTCCATCGTCGACTGCGAACAGGGCGTCTGGAAATACGCGGGCCGTCTTCTGCACGACACGCACAACGTCGGCAAGGTCCCCGTGACCGAGGTCATCAAGCAGTCCAGCAACATCGGCACGGCGAAGATCTCGGTCATGATGGGCGCGAAAAACCTCGACAACGCGCTCCGCTCGTTCGGATTCGGACAGCGGACCGGGATCCAGCTCAAGCCCGAGACATCCGGCATCTTCCGTCCCCTCGAAAAATGGGACTCCCTCTCCGTCTCGCGTTTCTGCATCGGCCAGGGCATCGCGGTCTCCCCGCTCCAGCTCGCACGCGCCTACTGCATGATCGCGAACGGCGGCTACAAGGTCGACCTCCGCATCGTCGACCGCATCGAACGCGGCGACGACGTGCGCGTCATGCCCGTGATCCGGGAGCAGAAGAGCATCTTCGCGAATCCGACCACGAAAAAGATGATCACCGACATGATGATCGGCGTGACCGAGGCGGGCGGCACCTGCACGGACGCCGCCATCGAGGGCTTCCACGTGGCGGGCAAGACCGGGACCGCGCAGAAGGTCATCAACGGCGCCTACTCCAACCGCTACTACGCCTCGTTCGTCGGGTTCGTCCCCGCCGAGGATCCGAAGTTCGTCCTGCTCGTCACCTGCGACGATCCCACGGTCGGCAGCCGCTACGGCGGTTCCGCCTCCGGCCCCACCTTCAAAGCCATCGCCGAACGTACCCTCAAATACATGTACGTCCAGCCCCAGATGTCACGCGAGGAATGGCTCGCGGAGCGTTCCGCCGCCCAGAAGGCGCTGCACGAACGCAAGGTCCGCGAGGACGCGCTTGTTCAGGCGAGACGCGAAGCGCGCGACCGTCAACTGAAGGAACAGCAGGCGAAACAGACCGCGAAGAAATCCGGGACGACCGTCGCAAGCCGTCCGGCATCCACCTCGAAATCCTCCACGATACGGCGCTGACAACCTCAAAATTCAACACAGACTTTCTCCTTGTACCCGCGAAAATGCTTTCTCCCGTTTTCGCGGGTATTTTTCCAAAAGGGCACCTCGATCAAATGGGACGGATGGATTTTCAGCAGACAGACAAACAGGAATCCAATTGATGGAGGCGCCCGTAAAACACTTTATTTCCTGAAACGACCCCGTTTTTTTTCGAAAAAAAACGCCATTTTCGCCTTTTTTCGCTTGAAATAACCTCATTCCGGTTTTATTATATAGTAGAAAATCAAATAAACCTCAACTTTTCTTCAGGAGTTCCTATGAACAAAGTTCAGATCATGCCCTGCCTTGACATGCAGAACGGACGCGTCGTGAAGGGCGTCCATTTCATCGATATCGCCGACGCCGGCGACCCCGTGGCCTGCGCGGAAGCCTACTGCGCCGCCGGAGCCGACCAGCTCGCCCTGCTCGACATCAACGCCACGGTCGAAAACCGCGGCACGCTCCTCGACGTCGTCAAGTCCGTCGCCGCGGCCGCGACCGTCCCGTTCACCGTGGGCGGCGGCATCAGCGACGAGAAGAGCGCGGAAGCCGTGCTTTCCGCGGGCGCCGACTGCATCTCCATCAGCTCCGCGGCCTACAAGAACCGCATGCTCCTCGCCAGCCTGGTCAAAGAGTTCGGCGCGAACCGCATCACCGCGGCCATCGACGTCGACGCGAACAAGTCCATGCCCTCCGGCTACGAGGTCTACATCAACGGCGGACGCACCGCCACGGGCACCGACGCGCTCGAATTCGCCAAGTTCGTCGACGACACCGGCGTGAACGTCATCCTCCCGACCAGCAAGGCCGGAGACGGCGCGCGCACCGGCTACGATCTCCCGCTCATCCGCACCCTCGCCCAAAACTGCCGGGCCGCCATCGTGGCGTCCGGCGGAGCCGGGACGATGGAGCATTTCTACGAGGCAGCCGAGGCGGGCGCCTCAATCCTCCTCGCCGCTTCCGTCTTTCATTTCCACATGATCGACATCGGCGAGCTGAAAGCCTACCTCAAATCCAAAGGTCTCCAAGTAAACGCTTAACTTCGCGAGGTGTGACCATGAACAAGACCAAGACTTTGACCGCCATCTGCTGTGCCGCGCTGCTCGCGCCCGCACTCTATGCGCAGCGCCCCCCCGACGCGGGAAGCATCTCCGCTCGCTATCAGTTTGCCGTTTCCCGTCTCTCCGGAGCGGGCTCCCTTCAGGCGGGACAGAAGACCGCTTTCGAGTATCTGCTCGAACTCGCAAAACTTCCGCCGTCCAGGGAATTCACCGTCGATCAGTATTTCGAGGTGCACAACATGCTCGGCGAATGCTACGAAAAAGGCAAAGGCGTACAGCCCAACCTCGATCTGGCGTTCCGCTACTACCTGTTCGCCTCCGTCCACAACGAAAAGGCGCGCCTCGCCCTCGCACGCATTTTCCTGAAGGGCGTCGACTCCATCGGGGTCAAGGCAAACCCGGACGCCGCGATGTTCGAGTTCTTCGACGTCTTCACGAGAAACGAGAAGCGCATCCCCGAGATCATTGCCATGCTCCGCACGGCCGACAAGGTCAACGATTTCTCGAAATTCCTGGAACGCAAGGCGCGCGCCGGCGACCCCGTGGCCGCCTACTTCCTCGCCAGCAATACCTTTTCCGGCAACATCTTCCCGAAGGAAGTCCAGAAATCCCTCGAGATCTACGAGCTCGCGGTCCGCTACGGCGACCTGAAGGCCGCCATCGACCTCGGCGACATCTACACGTTCGGGAAGAACTTCATCCCCATTGACGAGGAAAAAGGCTACGGCTACTACGACCTCGCGCTCGCCTCGACCGTCGCCGAGACGCGCGAGACCGCCGCAAAGCGCATGCTCCGCTTCGCCGAAAAGAAGAACGATCCCTACGATCTCTTCAAGTTCAACGTCCTCGCAAACGACCTCCGCAACGCCCGCAAGGTGATCCGCGACAACGTCCAGATGAGCTGGTCCGCCGAGGACATCTACCTGAAGGCGAAGGAATTCAAGGACGGCAGAGTGCGTCTGAAACAGTTCGACAAGCGCGCGCAGACCGACTATTTCGAACGCCTCCACATGGCGTCCAACGCCGGTTATTTCCTCGCCGTCGAGGATTATTTCCGCGAGGCCGGCAGCCGCGAATACGCCCGCATGATCTGGGCGCTCGAACTCGATCCGCACCCCGAGGATCCCGACTGGCTCTACACGCTCTCCGTCTGCTACCGTTCCGGCGGCGCGGACAACAAGAGCCGCGACTTCAAGAAGTCCCTCGACTACATGATCCAGGCAGCCGAAAAAGGCCACGTGACCTCCATGGACCTGCTGGTCAAGCTCTACACCCGCGGCGGCGCGCGCTACGGTGTGCCGGAACCTGTGCCCGAACTCGCGCAGAAGTACACCGACATGCTCGTCCAGCACGACTACAAGCTCAAGTATCCGAGCTATTTCAACGCCTACCTCGAGGAGCTCGAAAAGGTCGAAGGCGAGGAATACGACCCCACCAGCCTCGACCCGGCGTTCCGCTCCATCCAGACCAGCCCCCTCGCCGCAATGGCGCTTTCCAGGATCTTCATGAAGGGCGATACGAATTTCAAGGTCGAAAAGGATGAAATGATCGCCCTGATCCTGCTTCACGAGGCGGCGGCGAACGGGTATGAACCCGCCGTCCGCGAGCTCGCCGAAATTTCCAGGAACGGCATCACGGACGTCTTCTCCGCCAATGCCAACTTCGCAAAAAAATATGAAAGCCTGCTGAGCTACATCCCGCGGTATATCCAGAACGAGGACGGCACCGCCACGGAAACAGCGTCCAAGCCCGCGGAGGAAACCGCGTCCGACCGCAACCAGCCCAGATTCCCGACCATCCGCCCGACCGTCCCGCGTCAGGGATGGAGACCCGGCATGATCCCCGGCAGAGGCGGCGGCATGATGGGCCCCGGCGGCATGGGCCCCGGCGGCATGGGCCCCGGCATCCCCGGCACGATCCCCGGCACGATCCCCGGCACGATCCCCGGCACGATCCCCGGCGCTGGCCCCAGGACCAACATCCCCGGCACCGGTCCCCGGACGATCCCCGGCGCGGGGCCCGGCGGCCCCAGAACCGTTCCCGGCACGATCCCCGGACCTGTTCCCGGCGGAATGCAGGGTCCCGGCATGACTCCCGGCATGGGCGGCATGTCCGCCCCCGGCGCGATGCAGGGCCCCGGCAGGCCGAACGCCAGACAGGCCGGACAGAAGGCCGACGACAAGCCGCAGGACAAAGCCGCGGACGAACCGGCGGACGAAGATACCCTCTAACGCAGGAGACGTGAAGCTCCCATGAAAAAGTTACAGCTCCTTCTGACGGCGGCGGTCCTTCTCGCAGCCGCCCTTCCCGTCTTCGCGCAGAACGCCGCGCCCGGCGGAATCGTGGTCACGGCGGACGCAAAGAACGCCAATCCGACGCTCGTTTTCACGGGCGGCCTATCCGATCAGGCACTGGCAGCGAAGATACAATCCGACTTCGAGTATTGCGGCTGGTTCACAGTGCTGAAATCCGGTAAGGCAGCCTATCAGGTCTCGGCGAAAGGCTCCCTGCAGGACTTCACGGTCACGATCTCGAACGGCGCGGGCGTCGCCATGCACTCGTTCCGCATCACGGACAGCAAGGAAGTGGACGCCGCCGCGCACACCGCGGTCGACACGGTCCTGAACAAGCTCTTCGGCATCCAGGGCATCTGCCGCTCGAAGATCGTGTTCTCCGCCTACACCTCCGACAAAAACCGCGAAATCTACGTCTGCGACTTCGATGGAAAAAACATCAAGCCGCTCACGAAGCACAACACGCTCTGCGTCGAACCCGTGTGGGCCCCCGACGGAAAGAGCATTGTTTTCAGCTTCTACGGCCCCAGCTTCACGAACCTCGTGCAGTACAACATGGAGACCGGGCTTTCCCGCAGGCTCACCCAGTACGGCGGCATCAACGCCGGCGGCTCGCTCTCGCCCGACGGAAAGACTCTCGCCATGATCCTATCGCGCAACAACAAGGTCGACCTCTTCGTGCGTCCGACCGAGGGCGGCCAGCTGACTCAGCTTTCCAGTGGCAAAGCCGTCGAGGCAAGCCCGCGCTGGAGCCCGGACGGCAAGAAGCTCTGCTTCGTCTCCGACGCGAAGAACGGGCGCCCCGTGCTCTGCGTGATCGACCCCTTCGCGGGCGGCAAAGCCACGGAGATATCCGGCCTCGTCGGCAGCGAACGCGTCGCGCCGTCCTGGTCCTCCGACAACAAAATCGCCTACTGCGCCAGGATCAACCGCAACTACGAGCTCCGCGTGGCGAAGCTCAGCGCCGACGGCAAGTCCGGCGTCATGGAGGATATCGGCGTCGCGGGCAGCAACACGTTCCCCGGCGAGGACCCGTCCTGGGCCCCCGACAACCGCCACGTCTCGCTGACCGTGAACGGCGAAATCCACGTGATCGACACCCGGCTCGGCAAGACGCGCAAGCTCGTTTTCGGCAACCGCAAGGTCGGCCAGTCCAACTGGTCCCCCATCCTGAAGTGACGACGGACGCGTTTTTTACCTCACAGGCATTCGCTCTTCCTCTATGACGAACCGTCAATTCCTCGACTGGCTGGCCGGGCTTGAGTTTTTCGGCATCAAGCTCGGCCTCGACCAGACGCGCGCGCTTTTCCTCGCCGCCGGATCGCCCGAACGCGACCTCAAGTTCATCCACGTGGCGGGCAGCAACGGCAAAGGCTCCGTCTGCGCCATGATCGAATCCGGGCTCCGTGCCGCCGGATTCCGCACAGGGTTCTATTCCTCGCCCCACCTCGTTTCTCCGTGCGAACGCTTCCGCATCGACGGCCGTCCGGTCACGGAGGAAGCCCTCTGTGCCGTTCAGGACGCCGTCCTGTCCGCCGTCGCGAAGCTGGAACGGGACGGCATGAAGCCGACCTATTTCGAGGTCACGACGCTCATCGCCGCGCTGCTTTTCGCACGCGCGCACTGCGACTATGTGGTGTGGGAGGTCGGCATGGGCGGACGGCTGGACGCCACCAACATCGTCACGCCGCTCGTCTCCGTCGTCACCGGCATCTCCATGGAGCACACGCAGTACCTCGGCGACACGATCCAGAAGATCGCGGGCGAAAAGGCGGGCATCGTCAAGCCCGGCGTCCCCGTGTACTGTTCCTCCGGCACCCCGATCCCCGCCCGAAACGTGATCGGATTCCGCGCCGCCGAGCTCAATGCACCGTTCCGGATCCCGCCCGAGCCGTCCGCGCCCGACTGCGTGCGCCTGCTCGACGGCGGCCGCGCCGTGGAACAGCGCTTCACGTTCGACGACGTCCCGCTCACGCTCAGGCTGGCGGGTCCGCACCAGCGCAGAAACGCCGCGCTCGCGTTCTCCGTCCTGCGCTACCTCGCCGACCTCGGCGGATTCGATTTCGCTGCGGCGATCGACGGCCTCCGGCATACGGCGTGGCAGGGACGATTCGACCTGTATCCCGAGTTCGGGCTCGTGCTGGACGGCGCACACAATCCCGAGGGCATCGGCGTGCTCGCGGAAACGCTCCGCGAAGTCTTCCCCGGGCAGAAGTTCCGCTTCATCTTCGGCGCGTTCTCCGACAAGGACACCATCGACAGTCTCCGCGTGCTCGCTCCCCTCGCGACCGAGTTCGTCTTCGTGCGGCCGGAATCCGCCCGTCCCAGCAAGTCCGCCGCCGAGCTCGAATCCGAGCTGGCACGCATCGCGCCGGGCATCCCCGCGTCCGACTCAGCACTGGACCTCGCGCTCGAATCGCTCGACCCGGCGCGCCCCACCGTCCTCTGCGGCTCGCTGCATCTCTGCGGCGACGTCCTGGCGCATCTGGGCGTCAGGGTCCGCTGACCCCCGCTGAGGATGCAGGGAACCGCCCGTTCCGGCATCCGTTTTCCCCGCCTGAAACAAGCTCAAAGAGAAAGTGTTGAAAAATCTGAAACAATAAGAGAAGTTCCGTTCAAAACGCCTGAAGCACAAAAGCATTTTTTTCAAAAAAGACGTTGATTTTTCTTGCTTTTTCGGATTTTTGTGGTATATTATTTACTCCGTTTTGTTAAAAACCAAGAGGTAAGCCTAATGTCTTCTTCATCCATTGCCGAAAAAAATTTGGCGAGACTCGCGAAAACCAGCCTCGCACAAGATTTCGTTACTCGTCATAATGGCGAATGGAACCACACGGACTGGCTCGAATTCTGCGCCTTCCTTGAGGAAAACGGCTATACGCCCATCGACCTCGACCGCGTCGGCCTCCTCCTCGAACAGAAGAAATCCGAATTCTTCGAGCACCGCTGATCCGCGGAGCTTGTCTTTTCCATGGCCGACCGTCCAGCCTCCGGCACGCTCTACATCGTCGCCACACCCATCGGGAATCTTGAGGACATCACGCTTCGTGCGCTCCGTGTCCTGAAAGAAGTCGATCTCATCCTCGCCGAGGACACGCGCCGCACGGCCATCCTGCTCCAGCATTTCGACATTAAAAAGCCGCTGGAATCCTACCACATCTTCAACGAACACGCACGGACGCCCGCCCTCATCCGGCGCATTCAAAACGGCCTCACCGCCGCGCTCGTGAGCGACGCCGGCACCCCGTGCATCGCCGACCCCGGATTCATGCTCATCCGCGCCGCCGTCGAAGCGGGCATCGAACCGGTCATCATCCCCGGCGTCTCCGCCCTGACTTTCGCAGTCTCCGCGAGCGCCCTCCCCTCCGACCACTTCACGTTCCACGGCTTCGTCCCCGTCAAGAGCGGACGCCGCCGCGCCGAACTCGAACGCATCGCCGCCGACAAACGCACCGCGGTCGTCTTCGAATCGCCGTTCCGCATCGCGAAGCTCCTCGCCGAAGTCAGCGAGATCGTCGGCCCGGACACCCCGCTCGCGCTCGTCCGCGAGGCGACCAAGATCCACGAACAGATCCTCCGCGGCCCCGCGGCGCAGCTCGCCGAACAGGCGAAAAAGGTCAACTGGAAAGGCGAATGCGTGCTCGTGATCGACGCCCGCGACGCCTCGGACCGCGCGGACGACTGCGCCCGCGAATCTTCCCCCGACGACTGCGGCGCGGAAGACTGATTTTCTCCTTGTTTTCTCCTCACGCTTTCCGCAACGGTCTATTTTCGTCTTTTTTCACGCTTTTTAACTGATTCCCGCTGATTTATGTTTGACTTTAAACAATTTTCATGTATATTATCTTTGCGACAAAACTATTTTTTACAAAAGACACTTTCCAGAAAAGAGACCACTTCATGAAAAACGCTTCCCGTTTCTCCGCTCTCGCCGCCGTCCTCCTCGCAGGCGCAGTCTCCGCATGCACGACCATCCGCGAACTCCCGCCCGACCCCGCCGACGCCGAGCTGAGCGTCGAGCAGGCGGAGGAACGCGAATACTCCCGCAAGCTGCTGGAAGCCTTCCTGAAGGATGATGCGTCCGGGTTCATCGCCCTGCTCTCGCCCGAGATGAAGGAGGAATTCGGCAAGGACAAGTTCGAGCTTTCGCGCAAGGTCATCACGGAAACCCTCGGCAAGCCGGTCTCGTTCAGCTTCGTCACCGCGCTCGAACACATCGCGATCACCCCGTACATCTGGAAAGTCCGTTTCGTGCTCAAAAACAAAGAGGACAAGGAATACTACAGCGAAGCGCTGTTCCGCGTCCTCGCCGGACACGACACCAAGGGCGAAGTCATCATCGTCGGCTTCAATTTCCTCTGATCCGGACGGACGGCGTTCCCGGCCCCCCCCCACACAAAAAACACAAAACAAAACGGAACCGCATGTTCCGGGGCCGCCCTCATCGTTTTCGATCATACCAACCCATACACATACCCTCACCCAAACCCCGAAAAGACACATGAACAAGACCGCAAGAATCCTTCTCTGCCTGGCCGCCGGGACGCTCTGTCTCGTCTCCCTCGCCGCGGACGACGCGTCGCAGGACGACGGATCCGCAAGAACCATTCACCTGAAGCAGGACGACGCGCAGATCCGTTTCGACAGCCGCGTGTACGAACTGAAGAACGTGACCTCCGAGTCCGTTCTGCCGTTCGTGAACTCCGCGATCCAGCGCTACAACCGCAGCTCCTCGATCCGCCGCGTCACGGCCATCGCGCCGGACGCCAAGGACGCGATCCTCGTCTCCACGGGCAAGGATTTCCTCCCCTACGTCGACCAGATCGTCGCCGCGCTCGACCGCCCCGGCCAGAAAGGCATCCAGGGCACCGGCGTGGCGCGCATCGCCTACACCCCGAAATACCGCGCCGCGCAGGAACTCACCGACCTGATCGACAAGACGCTCGGCACGTCCGTCGGCAAGTCCTACGTGAACGACGAGACCAACACGATCTTCTGGCGCGACCAGACCGACGCGGCACGCGGCACGCTCGACTTCATCGAAACCGAGCTTGACCGCCCCCTGCCCCAGGTCGCGCTCCGCCTCAACTACTACGAACTCCGCGACAGCGACCTCAAGGACTGGGGCTTCGACTACCTCGCGTGGAAGAACGGCCCCGGCGTGAACCTGCTCAACCTGAGCTACAACGTCGGCCGCCTCGCCGTCGACCAGGCTCTCGAGGACATGGTCTTCGCAGCCACCTCCACCTGGGACTACGCCGGTTTCTTCACCGCGCCGCAGTTCGACATGAGCTTCATCCGCTGCCTCCAGCAGTCCGGCAACGCCGCCGTCGCCGCGAACGTCTCCCTGACTATGGTGAACACCCCGGTCCGCTCGCTTGAGGAGTACGCGATGCTCCGCGCCGCGCAGGAAGCCGCCGCGGACAAGGCCCCGTTCATCTACCGCGCCTCCATGGAGCCGGAATACCAGAACATCGCCAAGAACGTCCTCGGCCGCACGTTCGTCGGCAAGAGCTACTACGAGGACGAGGACGGCAACAAGTACTCCAATCCTCCCGCGCTCGACGTCCAGATCATCAACCCGTTCATCTGCCTCCCCCAGGAAAACGCACCCGCCGGAGCCTACGATGAAAAGTACAAAGTCAAGGACGCCGCCTCCGACCTCAACAAGGACATGGTCAAGACAAACGGCTGCGTGATGTTCGATTACTCCCTGTTCTTCAAGGACGTCGTCGAACGCGGCAACACCGGCGCCGAACTCAGCAACAACGTCCTCTGCGCGGGCGCGGCCTCCCTCGGCCTCGGACAGGAAAAAGTCCTCACCGTGTACGAAAAGGAAAACGACGTCGAGCAGACCATCGGCCTCCCGATCCTCTGCCGCATCCCCGTCCTCAAATACCTCTTCAGCACCGTCACCAGCATCAAGGAACGCACCTACGTGATCGTGACCGCCGAAGCCGTCCTGCTCCACCCCGAGGAGAAGAAAGGCATCCCGCAGACGCAGAGCGTCAACAAGGACGTGAAGCGCCGCATCGAAAATCCCTTCCGCAGCAGCGAAGACGATGCCCCCAAGGCAGTGCCCGCAGCCGAACAGAATGCCGAAACCGAACAGAATGCCGAAAGCGAGGACTGATCCATGAAAACCAAACTCTACAGAAATATCATCCTGACGTTCGCCGCCGGACTCGTCGCGGCTTCCTGCAACTCCGACCAGCTCCCCCAGCCCCCGCCGAACGTCTCCATCCTGGAAGGCGCGAAGGTCCCCTCCCAGATCACCGTCACCCCGCAGGCGATCCCCGGCTCCGCCAAGAGCGAACAGGGTGCCCCGACCGGCGGCTACGGCCCGTCCAACGTCCAGGCGCAGCTGAAGATCGACGTGAAGGACGGCACGAAGGAGATCACCGTCATCCGCGACAACACCGATCCGCTCGTGATCACGAAGCCCTACACGATCAGGAACGCCGACCCCTACGCGGTCCGCAGCTATCTTGAAGCCGCCGTCGGCGCGCGCAGCGTCAGCACCAGCCCCGCCCAGGCGACCGCCGTCAAGTTCGACGACGGCACCGGCGTGGTCCTCGTCTCCGCCGAGGAATACCGCTTCAGCGACAACGAGGACGGTCGCGGCATCGACAGCATCGTCGCCGCGCTCGACCGCAAGGGCCTGACCTACTCCGGCGACGCCGGGACGCGCATCTACTTCCCGCGCGCCAGCAAGGCCGCGAACCTCCGCGACATGCTCCTGAAGGTCGGCTCCTCCGAGCTCGATCCGCAGTTCGAGATCTCCCCCAGCACGATCCTGGTCGACGGCGAGCTGAACGCGCTCGTGGTCTGCGCCCCGGAATGGTCCTGGGAAGACATGCGCAAGCTCCTCGTGAGCTACGACCGCCCGATCCCCGAGGTCAAGATCTCCTACCGCATCATCGAGATCTACGCCGAGAACGACGACCGCATCGGCGTCGACTTCCAGAGCTGGAAGAACAACGAGGGCGTCGACCTCTTCTCCGCCGGCGCCATGATGAGCCGCAACTGGGGCACCTTCTTCACCAGCAGCGTCCAGGACACAAGCTTCAACAAGGTCTCCTACTGGAACTTCAACCCGAAGTGGAACAGCCGCTACCTCGACTTCATGACCTCCATCGGCAAGGCGAAGATCCTCGCTCGCGGCGAGATCGTGGCGCAGAACCGCACCGTCTCCACCGTCCAGGTCGCCTCAGGATTCTTCTATGACCGCACGTTCTACACCGCCGGCGCGAAGACCATCGCCGAGGGCACGGGCGAATTCACCTACACCGACCCGAACCCGGACACCATCCTCCGCGAGGCGATCACCAAGATCCAGCCGCTCTCCAAGATCCAGGAGTTCTACAAGGACGCGAAGACCGGCGCGATCATCCGTCCCGACGGCTACACGCTCCGCACCATGAACACCCAGACCGGCACGAACACCTACGGCGACGTCTCCGCGAAGGTCTTCGGCGACGACTCCAAGACCAGCCCGCTCGCCAAGTTCCTCACCGGCTACGTCAAGGCCGACGGCACCGTCGTCAACGGCGCGTACTACAATACCAACTGGGACAACGCGAACGCCGCCCCCGGCATCATCCACGGCTGGCTCCAGTACCCGATGGTCACCGACGGCTTCAAGTTCGACCTCCGCGTCACCCCGGTCGTCACCTCCAAGGCCGCCAAGATCACCTTCGACCTCGACAGCATCTCCCTGCTCGGCTGGAATGCCGACGGCTCCGCACGCATGAGCAAGTCCCAGACCGGCACGACCTTCCAGATCGGCACCGAGGCCGAGGAATTCGTGATCGGCGGCCTCAAGAAATCCGAGTCCGTCCGCAGTACCGCCGGCCTGCCCTTCCTGAAGGACATCCCCATCATCGGACGCGCCGTCTCCACCGAGTCCGAGTCCATCAAGCAGTCCCAGCTCGTCGTGATCGCCAAGGTCGAGTACTCCAACCCCGACGACAAGGTCGGCGAGGACATCTCCGAAGACCTCGGCAAGATCGTCAAGAGCGTCAACAAGGGCATGACCAGCCGCGTCGGCAACATGTTCTTCCAGCAGTACGGACTCGACGACGACCGCTCCGACCGCGTCGAACGCCTTGACAAGGTCGGAAACTTCATCAACGACGATTATCAGGAGATGAAGTGATGAAGAAGAACGGCGGCAAACAGGCGAAGCGCCCCGGTGCCGGGGCGCCGCTTCCTGAGACCTCGCCGGACCTCGAGGCGCTCAAGAAGATGGTCCGCCTCCTCGAACGCAAGCACCGCGCGTTCCTCGAACAGGACTGGAAGGAGCACGCCTACGAGATCCAGCGCAGCCAGTTCAACCAGCTCATGATCGTCCGGTTCGCCATGCCGTGCAACCTCAGCCGCATCATGGCGGTCACCGGCCTCACCTCCGCCGGCGCCTCACTCTTCGTCGACAAGCTCGTCCAGAGCGGATACCTCATCCGCACCGACGACCCGAACGACCGCAGAAACGTCCGGATTTCGCTCTCCGAAAAGGGCGCGAAGTTCATCGGCGAGGTCGTCGACAGGTTCAACGCCTTCATCGAGGGCTACCTCCGGACGTGTACCCGCGAGGAGCTGGCGACCGTCTCCCAGGCGATGGACATCATCAACAGGACGATCGACGACGGGGAGGAAGGCGCGTAATCCGGCCCGATTCCACCTCACGTCAGTTCAACGTCATCCCGCCGCCTCTCACCGGGGCGACGGGATTTTTTTACCCGGACAAGCTCGAAAAGACCGCCAAAACACCCCCGGCGAACGCGGCGGCTTTTCCGGCACGTTAAGAAAAGTTACGGTCCTAGATAAAAAATCAATGTCAGGGAAACGGGGTTCAGGCGGAAAGCAGTTTAGACTTTACACAAAATCGAAGATTAAGGTTTTTACATTTCTTGATAAAAAACACATGTTTTTATCATATTATACATATCTTTTACTATTGAAAAATCAAATCCACGATTGTATATTATCGCTGAAAACCCGAAACAACCAAACAAGTGAGCTCAAGATCCCCTCGCCAGGTGGTGAAAGGATTCAGGCTCACACCAACAAATCACAAGGAGTTCAATATGAAACTCGGTCATTTCCTCGGTTGCGCAGCGGCGATCGCCCTCGCGATCACGGTCTTCGCACAGGCTCCGGCCGGCCCCGGCGCAGGCGCTGGTGCTGGTAACGGCGGCGCTCCCGCTATGGGCGGCTTCGGCGGCTTCGGCGGCGGTATGGGCGGCTTCGGCGGCTTCGGCGGCGGCGCTCCCGGCGGC
>ONQZ01000010.1 GCA_900320095.1 uncultured Lentisphaerota bacterium | reverse complement strand
CAGCAGGCACCGGCTCGCCAGGTCGAGCTGGCGGCGCTGCGGCGGCTCGTATTCGAACATGGATTTCGCGCGCTTCATAACGGCAGGTCGCCTCCCGTCAGGACGGAGTCCGGCGTGATCACGCGGAGATCGTCCGGCAGTTCCGTGTCCGGCACATGCTCCGTCACCAGCACGGGCACGATCCGCGAGCCGCGTCCGGTGAGGCTGCCGAGGAACGCTTTGGAGGCGGCGTCCCAGCGCATCAGGATCAGGAACACCGTGCCGGATTCCAGCGCGTCCTCCGCGATCGGCGACGCCTGTTTCCCAGCAAAGGAGTCGCGCGCCGAAGTCGACGCAACGGCAAGTTCGTCCAGCAGCGGATCGCAGCCGCGGTCGGGTTCGCCGTTCGACGGGAACCGCGTGATCCGGCCGCCGACGGCGAGCAGGTCGACGTGGTACGACGTCGCGGTCAGGGTCTCCGCGATCGACGCCGCCAGCGACACCGCCGCCTCGAACGTCCGGTTCGTGCGGACTTTCAGCAGGGATTCCGAGAGGCTGAACAGCGCCCGGATCGCACCGGCGGCCTGCCGGGCCGGGGGGACATGCGCGTCCAGCAGGATCGCCGCGTGGGAGACGTGTTCCTGCTGGTACTCCTTGATGATCGGGACGCGGTAGCGCGCCGTCGCCCGCCAGTGGATCTTGCGCGGGGAGTCGCCGGGCCGGTACATGCGGCAGCCGTAGAAATCCATGCTGTCGCCCGGTCGCGGCACGGAGCGCGCGCTCAGGCGCGGCAGCACGCCGCCGTCGCGCGGGAAAAGATTCCGCAGTTCGCGGCTCGCCGGATGTACGATCAGGGATTCCCTGCGCCCGAACAGGACGGAATGCTTGATGAGGTTGAACGGGAAACTGGACTCGGCGATCCCCTGCGGAATGCCGAACACGCCGCGTTTGAAGGGCTTCAGCGGCAGGGCAAACATCATTTCTCCGCGGCCCGGCACGGCGCAGTATTTGAACCCGAGCACGCGGCGGAGTTCCGGCAGCTCGATGTTCGGGTCGATCAGGATGTCGACGGCGGGCAGACGCCGGAGGTTGCGGATGCGGTAGTTCACGTCGAACGCAATGCCGCATTTGACGCGCGGCGGCATCTCGCGTTGGACCTCGAGCCGCGGACGGAAGACCAGGCCGACGACCAGGTCGACCGCCAGTACAACCACCAGGAAAAGGAACACGGGGACCGCCGGGCTGTTCAGCGCGAACATGGAGAAGAACGCGTACATCGGGATCACGATGAAGAGCAGGCGCATCGGGCGGCTGAAGAGGCGTTCGTACCACGCCATCGCCCAGAAAAGGAGCTTGAGCGACGGCGACCGGTAGTATTTGAAGACGAAGCCGAGCCCGTGCGACTCGCGCAGCCACTGGGGGCCGACCAGAAACCTCCGCCAGAGGTCTCCGATGAAGCGAAACGGATTCCGGCTCATGTCACGGGATTCCTTTTCCGAAGCGGGTCACGCTCAGACGGGGACGCGCGTCTTCTTCACGACGGCGGCGACCAGGTCCGAGGCGGAAACGCCCGCGTGACGGCTCTTCTGGTTCAGGATCAGGCGGTGCGTCAGGACCGGACCGGCAAGCGACGACACGTCGTCCGGCGTCACGAACGTCCGGCCGTTCAGCAGGGCGCGCGCCTGGGCGCAGCGGGCGAGGTCGAGCAGGGCGCGCGGGCTTGCGCCGAGCGAGAAACCGTTTTCCGGGTCGCGCGTGGCGGCGACGAGCTCGCGGGCGTACTCCTGCACGGACTGTTCCATCGTCACGGCGCGCACGTCTTTCTGTATCTCCATCAGCTCCGCGCAGGTGATCACGGGCTCAATCCGGTCCAGCGGGTCGTCCTGCCAGCGGTCGTTCAGCATGGCGAGCTCCTCGGCGGGGTCCGGGTAGCCGAGCGAGAACTTCATGGCGAAGCGGTCCAGCTGGGCTTCCGGCAGGGGGAACGTGCCGAAATACTCCACCGGATTCTCCGTGGCGATCACGAGGAACGGCTTCGGCAGGTCGTACCGGACGCCCTCGATCGACACCTGGTGTTCGTTCATCGCCTCCAGCAGCGCCGACTGCGTACGCGGCGAAGCCCGGTTGATCTCGTCGCCGAGCAGGATGTTCGCGAAGACCGGGCCGGGGTAGAACTTGAATTCGCCGGACTGCTGGTTGAACACCGAGGAGCCGAGGATGTCGGACGGCATCATGTCGGACGTGAACTGGATGCGCTTGAAATCCGCCTTGACCGTCAGGGCGAGCGCCTTCGCGAGCGTGGTCTTGCCCACGCCCGGCACGTCGTCCAGCAGCACATGGCCGGCCGCCAGGACCGCGTTCAGCAGCAAGTCGATCACGTCGTCTTTTCCGCGGATGACCTGTTTCAAACGGGTCCGTATCTGTCCGATCGTCTCCAGCCGGGACGTCTGTTCTGCCATATCTGCACCTCCGAATGACTGCGCGAAAGAACCGGAGGCGCGGATCGCCCCGGCAATATAAAAACAGCATTTATAATACCCCGTTCCGCGGATTTTTCAACCCCGAAAACACGTTTTGGCGTTTTTTTCGCTTCTTTTTTAGAAAGAAAGGTTGCATTTTCGCGTTTGGAGTCTATCTTATTAGTTACGGCTGATACAATCCAAGGGTATATTCATGAAAATCTTCCGCAAACTTCTCGCTCCGATGGCGCTTCTCTGCTCGGTCATCTTCTGCTGCGGCTACCACAGCTGCGACCACGAAGAGGTGAACCTGTATATGGATCCCGACAACTGGGAGGAAATGCAGCTCCCGCCGAAAAACGTGGTGTCCATCCACGAGGTCATCCGCCCGAAGAAAGGCGACAGCATCGAACGCACCGTGGCGTCGTACTTCGGCGGCGACGTGACCATCAACTCCATCCAGCTGCTCGACTCCTCCGAGATCAAGTACATTCAGCCCGTCCCGATCCCCGGCGACCAGGGATTCTACAACCTCCGCTTCGACCTCACCGACCGCGGCCACAAGCTGTGGATCAACCTCAGCGTCCAGCACAAGGGCCAGCAGCTGGCGTTCGTCATCGACGGCACCGTCTACCGCGGATTCGTGCCGCGTCAGATCGACGATGACGCGCTGTCGGTCATCGTGGACGGCCCGTTCGACCAGGCCACCGCGCTGGCGCTTCAGAACAACTCGAAATTCAACTACTTCAAAATGAGGAAGTGAATCCGGCATGGGACTCATGAAACATATCAAACGGGCGGTCCCCCTCGTCATGCTCGTCTGCTCCGCGGTCTTCTGCTGCGGCGCGGGCGGGCGGAGCTGCACCGCCGAGGACATCGACAACATGTTCGATCCGGAACACCTCGACATGTCCGACCGTCCGCTGGAAGGCATCATCGAGATCCAGGAGATCATCACGCTGCGCCGCGGCACCGACAAGGAGGTCATGGCTCCCACGATGTTCGGCGACGACATCTGCCTGAACAAGGCGATCCTGCTGGATTCCGCCGACGTCAAGGCGATCAAGGCGATCCCGATCGAAAAACAGCCGCCCTACTGCAGCCTCGAACTGAAGCTGACCGACCGCGGCAGACGCCACTGGATCGGCCTCAGCCTCCCGAACAAAAGCACGCACGTCGCGTTCATCATCGACGGCATCGTCTACCGCACGTTCGTCCCGCGTCTGCTCTACGACGACGTGACCGACTCCGTCATCGTGGACGGCCCGTTCGACCCCGCCACGGCGAAGAAACTTGAATCCAACGCCGCCAGAAACCATTTCCGGCTCAAATAACGACCTATGACGACACCGAAACACACATTCCGCTTTCTTTCCCCGGCGATCTGCCTCGCGGCGCTCGTCGCGCTGACCTCGTGCGATGGCAGCGCGTCCAGTATCCTCGACCCGCTCAACGTCGACGACAGGGAAGAAGTCTACAAGCCCGTCGTCGGGGAACCCGGCGAGTTCGGCGTGGTCTCCATCCACGAGATCATCCGCCACAAACGCGGCGCCGAAAAGGAAATCGAGGTCGAGACCATGTTCGAAGACGAGATCATCATCGACAGGAATCCGCTGCTCGACTCCTCCGACATCATCTCCATCGAGGCGATCGCGATCAACGACCTGCCCGGATTCTGCAAGCTCCGTCTCCACCTCACGCAGGACGGCGGCAAGAGCTGGCGCAAGCTCAGTCTTGACAGCCGCGACACCAACGCCCCCTCGCTCGCCTTCGTCATCGACGGCATTTCCTACCGCACGATCAAGCCGCGTTTCCTCTACTCCGACCAGGACACCGTGGTCGTCGACGGCCCGTTCGACGAGCCAACCGCGCTGAACCTCGAGGCGAACGCCATCCGCAACTTCATGCATTTCTCACAGCAATAACACAGGCCACACGGCAGAAAGGACGCCACCCATGAACATCCTGTCAGGCATCAGGGCCGCCGCATTCACGCTCGCGCTCGCCGCGCTCGCTCCGTCCGTCTTCGCAGTCGCCGAAACCTACATTCCCTCGAACGCGAAATTCGCGCTCTACGTCAACGCGAACAAGGCGGTCAACTCGCCCGCGCTCCAGACGCTGCTCTTCAAGGACGGCGTCGACCTCGAACACAGCCTCGACGACGTGGCGATGATCAGGGAGGACCTCACCGGCGACGTCGCATTCTTCCTGACCGAGATCGACCCCATGAACTTCGACAAATCCCTCATGGACGTCGTCCTCTACGCACCCGGACGCGTCAACGCCATCTACAAGCGCCTCGCCGGGCGCGACGACATCAAGACCGCCGCCTCGACCTTCTCCGGCGCGCGCATCCTGACGATCCACACCATCAACGGCGACACAGACGCGCTCGCCATCTTCGAGTTCATCTCCGACGACGTCATGCAGTGCCGCCTCGCCATCAACCTCCCCGACACGAAGCCTCACATCTGGACCGTGAACCCGGAACCATCCCTGATGCTCACAGGACTGAAGACCAAGGGCGCGCTCGTTTCCGCCGCGGTCGACGCCGCCTACGTCCAGGGCAAGCTGAAAGCCGAGGAAGAAGCCCATCCGCGCTCCGCCGAGGAGAAAAAGACGCAGATCAAAGCGGGCGACGGCTCCATCGAGTTCGACGAGGAAGACCCCAGCATCGAGGACATCCGCAACAACCTCAAAAACATTTTCGTGCGCATCACCGAGGGCTCGCGCGGCTCCATCGACGCCGCCATCACGCTCCGCTGCACCAGCTCCGCCATCCGCGACGAAGTCTTCCAGACCGTCGACGGCTTCGTCACGCTCTACACCATGGTCTCCGGAGCCTCCTTCGAGATCGGCAAGGACGGCAAGCTCATCCAGCAGGGCGGCAAATCCAACCCGCTCTCCACGCTCAAGCACGAACCGAAGGGCAACGACGCCGTCTTCACGCTGAACCTCTCCGAGGAATTCCTCGACGACGTCGCGAAATCTGCCGCGAAAAACAACAAGAAGAACAGCTCGAAGAAAAAGAAAAAGGACAAATAACCCCCCCCGTTTTCGCCCGCGAAAGAACGGAAAACCGGACGGATCGGTTTTTTCTTTCGTTTTTTTCGTTTTTTGTCGTTTTTTTGATTTGAAACCTGAAAAATATATGCTATCGTATTGTAACGGAGAAGAAAAATGAGACGGCGCGCGCGCAAAGGCGAATCCGGACAGGTGCTCGCGGAATATGCCGTGATGCTCTGCATGGTCGTACTCGTCGCCCTCACGCTTTTCCTTCTCATGCGGGTCTTTCTGGAATACGGCTGGCGCATCCTGTCGCTGATCGCCTGGGAACCCTGAAACAAACGAAAAACGAACCTCGAACCAAGGAGCCCTGATATGAAGTTCAACAGAAAGCATTACGGAATGAAACGCCGTTCCTCCGGCGGACAGGCCATCCTGGAGTACATCATCATCATCGCGCTCGTTGCGGTGGCGGCACTCACCGTGCTCGGCCTCTTCGGCGACCGCATCAGAGAACTGATTGCCGGAACGACCTCGGCAATCAGCAACGACTCCACCGCCGCCGACGCCGCCGGTCAAAAAGGCGATTCGCTGAACAACCTGAGAAACATGGACAAAGACGGCGGCGACAGCATCAATTTCTGACCGGCTGTTTCTGCCTGATGTACGGACACGGGGAGCGCCTGTGCGCCGCCCGTGTCTGAATGTTTTTCAAAAAAGGACGTGCCTGTGCGTTGTGTGCCCCGACATTTCCTGAGCCGCATATCAACGGGATCCAGCGGCGTCAGAACAGGCTCCGAGGCGGCAGAGTCCGCCGGGGAGCGCGCGACGCATTGTATCCGGGGGAGCGTCCGGATGAGGAGGGGAATCATGTATGAACGCAGAAAAGGCGAACACGGATCGGCGATCTTGGAAACGTTCCTGTCCATGCTTCTGCTCGGCCTGATCCTGTTCGGCATCCTCCAGCTTTTCCAGCTCGTGCTCGCCGACATGGTCACCGATTACGCCGCCTTCCGCGGCGCGCGCTCCGCCGCCGTCGGGTTCCGCGACGAATACGCCTATCGCGAAGCTCTCATCAAGTCTGTGCCCGCATCCGGCCCCATGGTGGAACCCCGTACGCGCGGGGTCTCCGTTGAAACGGAGAAATCGCTCCTGCGCGGCTACATGGAGGGCGACCGCAATGTGGAATACGCGAACTGGGTCGGCGAGGACAGGGTCCACACGAACTACCACTGTCCGCACTACGGGGAACCGCTGACCGGCGGCTGCGCGCTCTGCAGCCACGGAAAAAACCACTATGTGAGCATGTCGGTGCAGTCGGCAGGGGAGACCTCCCGCTTCCATTTTGAATTCGTCCACTACCCGCTGGACATCCCGCTGCACGACTGGCTCACGGGACGCGAATCCATCGACATCTCAGCGGAATCCGAGCTCACGAACCATTCCTCGGCATTTCTGGAGTAACGGCGCATGAAACGGAACAAGACAGCAATGACGCGGTGCGGACGCGGCGAACAGGGCCAGGTGCTCATCCTGGCGGTCGTCGCGCTCATCCTCGTCATCATCGCCATCCTGCTGCTGTTCGACGTCCAGACCGTGATCCGGGGCAAGGTCAAGGCGCAGAACGGCGTCGACGCCGCCGCGCTGACCGGGGCGGAATGGCAGAAGCACTCGCTGAACCTGATCGGCGAGCTGAATCTGGTGCGCGCGACCGGCACGCTGATCTCCGACCCGTTTTTTGCGAAGGGAATTCTGGACAATCCGAACTCGAACGCGGCGGAGTTTTTCTCCGATCTCCCGAAACCGCTCACGCAGGAGGAGTACACGCTGTTCCCGGAAAAGGCCGAATTCTACAACCACGACGGCACGGTGAACGTGGAAAAGCTCTTTCAGGAAATCCTGCGCGTGGAGAAGGAAAAACGTTTCCTCGACGCGCTCGACGGCCTCGTTTCCCAGCTTCAGACACGCATTTCCTTCGCGGGCCCCCTGATCGGATTCGGCGCGGCGCAGCAGGCCGCGAAGAACAACGGCATCACCTACGATCCCGATTCCAGCGATTTCTACATCAAGTACCTGAACCTCGTCGGAAACGAAGGCGTCTACGAGCGCCTCACGCCCGTCTTCGTCAACGACTACGCCTGGCGCACGCCGTACATCTCCATGCTCAATTCCATCCTCGACTATTCCACGCAGCACAACGATTTCACCGGAGAAACCGAAAACCGCGCGTACGGCATCGCCGCCGGGACCAAGTTCAAATTCGTCGGCATGCCCAACCTCACGACCAATCCCCCGAGCGACCTTGCGAACTACCTCGGAGACAAAAACATCTATGACATGATCCTCGCCCACGACTGGTGCGGACTCGACAGGCTTCTCCGCCTGGATTTCAACGGCAACTGGTGGGGCGATTTCGAATGCGAGTTCGAGGACGATTTCCCCGGACAGTCCGAGATCCTCCCCCTGCACATCGACTTCTCCGAGTCGGCGGAGACCTACAGCGACGCAAAGGAGTCCGGCGCGCTCAGCCGCTATGCGAAGGGCGGAAAGAAACTCTTCGATGACGTGTTCAACCGTGAAACGCCCTACGAATACGAGGTAAGCGACGACGTCGAAACAAACGAGGAGCACGACGGAAACAAACACACGTACTACACGTTCACCAACATCACGATCACTATCAACTCCGCGCTCTTCGAAGAGACCTACAACGACAGGGACGCCGACCGCCGGTACGACCTCCTGCCGCATCTCTCCTGGGCTGTCTTTGACGAAGAATGGGGCACCTACGGCGAGGACAAGCAGGAATGGGAAGAGTATCTGCGCGGACGCTTCAAGCAGGGCATGGACTATCGGTCCGGCGCGCTCGCCTATTTCGAGGCGGAACAGGACACCGTGACCGTCACCGGCTCCATGGGACGCACCCGGCGCGGCCGCCATGCGCCCGACATCGGGCAGGTCTTCGCCGGGACCGACGCCGGAGCGGACGCCAAAGCCGTTTCCGGGACGCTGAACAGGCTGGGCAACACCCGCGCCATCAACAGGATTGAGACGAACGCCGAAGCGAAACCCATCGGCCGGATCAGGACGGAAGACGGACAGTTCCTCCGCCCGTTCGAGGCGGGACGCATGGTCCTGCCCGTCTTCACGGAGACCGCGCTCATCCCGATCGCGCTGGAGCCGGTCAACGGCATGTCCATGACGGATATCGACTGGCTGTACTACCTCACCGAATTCGTCCCGCTCCTCTCCGGCAGTCCGAGCATCGAGGACGCCTGGAAGCGCGCCGTGGAGCTTTATCCGACCCACCTCAGCTATTACACGTACTACGTGGCCGCGCTCGCCATGCTCAGCAATCCGGACTTCCGCCAGGCCGGGCTCGACTGGCTGGACGCCACCGCGGTCTGGGCGAAGGACGAAAACGGCAACAACTATCCGCTCTACACCAACCGGGAGTACAACTGCACCGGACGCCGCGGCGGAAACGGCGGCGGCCACGGCTGGCGCGGCACGAACTTCTCGAACGGAGGCCCGTCCAGCCTGCACTGAGCGGACACGCTTATTCTTCAAAAACACAGGATATCATACGCAAAGGAGCATCGAATCATGCCTGAATTCCCGTTCAAAGCCGTCACCGTCGGTCTGCTGGAGGTCAACTGCTGCCTCGTCCAGCTGCCGGACTCGCGCACGCTGTACATCATCGACCCGGGCGGCGACTGGAAGCTCATCGAGGCCGAGGCGCGGTCGTTCGACTACGACGAGGCGGTCATCCTGTTCACCCACGCCCACGTCGACCACATTTCCGCCGCCGGAGACGTCGCGGACGCCCTGAACGTCCGGCGCGTCTACCTCAATCCCGCCGACAAGCCCATCTACTACAGCCCCGGAAACACCGTCGGAAACTACATCCCCGCCGCGGAAGACCTCCCCGACACGACCTGGCCGCCCGAAGACCCGCGCATGCAGGTCCTCCCCTGCCCCGGACATTCCCCCGGCGGCTCGGCCTACTATTTCCCCGAGCTCGCCACCGTCTTCTCCGGCGACACGCTCTTCTTCAGCTCCATCGGCAGGACCGACCTGCCCGGCGGCAGCGAAAAGCAGCTCCTGGATTCGGTTCACAATAAGCTGTTCAAGCTCCCCGACGACACGCGCGTCGTCCCGGGCCACGGCCCGTTCACGTCCATCGGGTACGAGAAGAAGAACAATCCCTACGTCTGAGGCGGATTCCGCCTGAAAGAAGGTCCGGAACGGATCAGCCTTCCCGGCTCACTCCGGCCGCGCGTACTGTTCGCGCCATGCCGCCGCGCGACGCACCATGTTGTCACGCAGGAATTCCGCGAAGAAGAAGATGTCGTTGGCGTGGAAGATCCCCTCGCCCATCTGCGCGCTCGCATCGTACTGGCTGTCCCCCGGCAATCCCACGATCACAGCACCGCGCTCCGGGTCGGCATGAATGCCATTCAGCAGCGAGGCTCTGAACGTGCCCGCGGGCTCCTTCTCGGACACGTAATAATACCCCGTTGCCAGCGATTCCGACAGGTCCGCGGGCGTGTCGTCCGTTTTCCAGTTCACGGGATTGATCATGGCCCCGCCGGGCACGGTGAAGATGTTCTCCCCGGCGTCCTGCGCGATCGTGTTCCAAGTCAGGATCACGCCCGTGTCGTCCGCGCTTTTGCCCCGGCGGATCCCGCGTCCAGCGAAATCCCGGTCGATCTCCTCGGCCGTCTTCTTCGGGAGCCCCGCCAGATACGCGGCGGCGAACCCGGATTCCGGCGTGATCTCCGGCGCGGAGCGGAGGAGTTCGTACAGGTCGGACGCGCCCTGGCTGTGCCCGATCAGGATGTACGGCATGCCGGGCGTGTGGAAGAACTTCAGGAAATACCGAAACGCGGTCTTCGTGTCCTCGATGCCGTACTGAAGGAGCGTGTCGCTCAAATCGGACGCGAAATCCGTCTCCAGCGTGGTCGAATAGTCCGCCTGCCGCACGAACGGCGCGTACAGTTTCAGCGGATGCACCGGATCGGTCAGGAGCCCGAACGTGAGGTCGATGTAGTCCGAGGCTTTCGTGCGGATGCGATCGAATCTGTGGTCCATCACCGGACGCAGCTTGTTCTGAAAGAGCGTCGGATAGATGTAGAATACCTCGAATTCGGGCAGAACGGAGTCTCCGGCGCCTATCCGCACCCAGCTGGCGGGATTCGCGTAGTCCGGCGGGGGCGGGATGACCAGCGGCGCATTGATCCCGACCGTCGGCTTCGGCTGCTCCGCGGCATCCGTTTCCGCGTTCGTTTCCGCCTCAATGGACGCCTCCGGCGTTTCCGGTTCGTCCGGCTCGAAGAATGAGCAGGACGCGAACGCAAAAAACGCCGGACACAGCAGGACGGCAGACAGGATTCTCACCCGGCGGAAAAAGATGGAAGCGGCGTTCATCGTATCATTCTCCTCAAAAGCACAGGGAAAGTCAAACAAAAAAGTCGTGTTCCGAAGAAACGGAGCGTATAATTTACTCCGGCGGAACCGAAAAAACAAGGCGGAAAGACTTTTTTTCGTTTTTTTTCGGTTTTCGGTTTTCATTTTCGGATTCCCTTGCTATATTTTAATGGCACATGTTAATTTCAACGTTTTTTCCTGAAAGGAAACCAGTATTATGAAGGCCGTCCGTTTCATCCCCGCCGCCGCGCTTGCCGCCTGCATTGTCCTCACCGCGTGTTCCGACTACGTCGGCAAGGAAGCCACGCATCCGCTGTACGCGAAATACGAGACCTCGAAATCCGCGAAATCCTACCGCGAAGCCGCCGAAAGCCTGGAGGAATTCCTCTCAATCTGCCCGAAGTCCCCGAAGGCGCATTACGACGTGGCGAAGCTGTACAAGGAAAACCTCGAAAACTATCCCGCCGCGATCTACCACCTGACGAAGTATCTTGAGCTCAGCGGCGAAACGCTTTCCAAGCAGGACCAGGCGGACATCCGCGGCTATATCCAGACCTGCGAACGCATGATGTTCGATTCCTACCGCAACCGCAACGACATCAAGCTCGCCGACGAAGTCCAGCCGTCCGTCGATCCGGCCAAGCTCGCCGCGAAGGACAACGAAATCGCCGCGCTCCGCGAGAAGATCCAGAAGTACATCGACAACGAAAAGGTCATCCTGGCGCAGAACCAGGAGCTTCGCGACCGCCTCGCCCGCGCCTCCAGCACGACCACCGCGACGACCACGAAACCGGCTCAGAGCGGTTCCTCGGCCTCTTCCGCTTCGACCGCCACTGCCACGCGCGGCGTCCCGTCCTCCACGACCGGCACCCCGGGCACCACGATCGCCAGCGAGAACGGTGTGCGCTACTACTACGTGGCGAAGGGCGACGGACTTCAGGCGATTGCGCAGAAGATGTACGGCAAGGCCTCCATGTGGAAGATCATCCAGGACGCCAACAAGGAAACGCTCGGCGAACGCGGCATCCTGAAGATCGGGCAGAAGCTCGTCATCCCGCCCGCCCCCGCCAAGCAGTAATCCCCGTCAACCTCGAGGAGACACCGCCTCATGAAACGTTTCCAGCTTTGGTGCGCGGCCGCGCTGCTCCCGCTCCTCGCGGCATGCAGCTTCAGCGTCATCCCTCAGGCCGAATACACGGAAACCAGGACATTTGACCTCGTTTCTCCCGGCCCGATCGGCGAACTGCCGTTCACGATCGACGTCGACGCCTTCTCCAGCGAATGCGCCAGCCGCTACAAAATGGTGTTCCGCGAGGAAGGCAACCGGATCGTCGTCGACGAATTCAACCGCTGGTCGATGCCTCCCGGAGCCATGCTTACCAAGTACCTCACCGCCCGGTTCGCAGCGCCGTCCGGCCATTACGGGCTCGACGGGAGACCGGCGTTCAAGCTCGACGGCTCGGTGGTGAACTGCGAACTGAACAAGACAAGGAAACAGGTCGACCTGCTGGTGCATTTCTTCATCATCGAGCACGACAACGATGACTTCAAGATCACCGGGACGGAGAACTACAGCATCCCGGTCGACGGGACCACGGCCGAGGCGTTCGCGGACGGCATGAACAAGGTCGCGGCGAAGTTCGCCGATCACGTCGTGTCCGTCCTGAAAGAGGAACACGCCAAACGCGCCGCCGGGGCGGCGAAGACCGCTCCGGAAACGAAGTGATCTTTTCCGCTTCCGCGCCTCGTTTCCTGTTCGGCATATCCCGCACGACCTGACCATGATCGACCCGGACGTCATCATCTCGCATTTCTACCCGGAGGACACCCCGCTCCGGCGTCTGCTCCTGCGCCACAGCACGCAGGTCCGCGACAAAGCTCTCGCCATCCTCGCGAATCCGTCGCGTCCGCCGCTTGAACTCAACGCCGAACTCGTCTCCGCAGGCGCGATGCTCCACGACATCGGCATCCTGCAATGCCACGCGCCGTCCATCCTCTGCGTCGGCACACGCCCCTACATCGCGCACGGCGTCATTGGCGCGGAAATGCTCCGCGACTACGGACGGGCGCACGGGCTCGACCTGGAGCCGTTCGCACGCATCTGCGAACGCCACACCGGCACCGGCATCACGGCGAAAGAGGTCCGCGAACAGCGCCTGCCGATCCCCGAACGCGACTGGCTGCCCGAGACGCCGGAGGAAAAGCTCGTCTGCCTGGCGGACAAGTTCTTCTCGAAATCCGGCGACATGAAGGACAAACCGACCGACGTCGTCCGGCGTTCGCTGGAGAAATTCGGCGCGGACACGGTGGAGCGGTTCGACGCGCTGCTCCGGCTTTTCGGCGTTGTCTGACGCCCGGTTCGGACGCCCCGTGCACCGCTTTTACCATTTTTCTCCAAAAAAACCTGCGTTTTTTTGGCAAAACCATTCGATTTTTTTAAAAAGTGTGGTAATGTTTTATGATAACTCCGCCAGCATAACGACTCGCATGCAGCAGAAGGGAACGAAATGGCTTCTACAGGACAAACCATCATAACCGGCATTGAGTTCGGCACGGACAAGATCTGCGCCGTTCACGGCGTGCCGGACGAAAACGGGAACATCGAGGTGCTTTCCTTCGCCTCGCTCCCAAGTAAAAATTCTGTCGTCAAGGGCACGATCGTCGATCAGAACGCCGCCCTGAACATCCTCAAGTCTGTGCTCGACGAATCGGAAAAAGGGCTCGGCAGGTTCAGCCGCTCCGAACAGCATGTCTATTTCCTGGTCAACGGCATGCACGTCAGCTCCCGCTTCGGCGAGGGCACCGTACTGAACTACAACGAGGACAAGAAGATCACGGCGGCGCACGTGCAGAAGGCGATCGAAAGCGCGAAGAACCTGGCCGTCTCGACCGACCTCGTGAACATCCAGGTCTACGACTCCTCCTTCCTGCTCGACGGCACGAAACGCACGTTCAACCCCATCGGCAGCCTCGCCGAAAAGCTCACCGCCGTCATCCACATCGTCTTCGCCGACAAGAAGCGCATCGACATGGCGCAGACCATCCTCCGCGAGCTCGGGTTCGAGTCCGGCTATCCGGTCTTCGTCCCGCTCGCAGACGCGTACGGTGTGCCGACGCAGGACGAACGCAGCCAGGGCACGCTGATCTTCGACTACGGCGCGGGCGTCTGCTCCTACGTGCTGCTTTACAGGGAGGGCGTCCTCCTCAGCGGGTCCATCCCGGTCGGCGTGAACAACGTCGCGAACGACCTTGCCGTGGCGCTGGAGCTGCCGTACGAGTTCTGCCAGAAATTCCTGCGCGAATCGAAGCTGGAGACGCTGCGCGGCGAGGGCAAGAACTACGTCGAATACAAGGTCTCCAGCGGCGGCTCCGAAAAGATCCGCCGCATCCCGCTCGACTCCTTCGAAAAAGTCATCGACCTGCGCCAGCGCGAGACCTTCAACCTCCTCAAAAACGAGCTCGAACGCACCGGCGCCTTCACCTACCTCCGCAACGGCGTCGTCATGACCGGCGGCGGCTCCATGATCGAATCCGCGCCCGCCACCATGGCGAACGTCATGAACGTCCCCGTCCGCTGCGGCGAGGCGATGAACGTGACCGGCGCGCTGTCGGCGTTCCGCAGTCCCATGCCGTGCTACTCCGCCATCCTCGGCCTCATCAAGCACGCCGCCGCCCTCGAGGAGGATTCCCCCTCGTCCGGCAACGGCCTCGGCCGAACCATGGTCCACGCCACCGACCAGTTCCTCCAGGGACTGAAAAATCTGGGAAAGGCTCTCAAGATATGACCGAACTGAACGCAACCTCGCCCGCCGGCCTCTCCCGGGCTCCCATCGGCAACGGAAAAGCGCTCGTCGTCGGGCTCGGCGGCTGCGGCATCCGCATCCTCGAATTCCTCCGCGCCAATCCCCGCGCGAAATGGCTCGTCACGCTCGCGGTCGACACCGACGGCGGCGTCCTCGCCGGGACCCACGCCGACGCCGTCATCAACGCCTCCGCCGACTGGAACTCGAAGTCCTGCGCCGGATGCGGCGGCGACATCATCCGCGGCGAACGCGCCATCTCCCACGAACGCGCCAACCTGAAACAGCACGTCCGCGGATTCTCCCTCATGATCGTGACCGGCGGACTCGGCGGCGGCACCGCCACGGGCGGCGTCCGCACGCTCGCCAGCGTCGCCCGCGAGGAGGGCATCCCGACCGTCTTCCTGCTCACCACACCGTTCTCGTTCGAGGCGCACTCCCGCCGCAAGAACGCCGAGGACAGCCTTCGCGAGATCCTCCCCGTCGCCGACGTCGTCCTCACGATGCCGAACGACCTCCTCTTCAGCAAGCTCCCGCCCGACACGCCCGCCGAAAACGCCTTCGCGACCTCCGCGTACGAGATGGCATCGACCGTCGTCGGGATCGCCTCGGTCCTGCGCTGCCGCGACCTCATCGGCACCGACTTCGCCACTTTCATGCGCGCGCTCCACAAACGTCGCGCATCCTGCGGCATCGGCGTCGGCGTCGCGGAAAACTCCGACGGCCTCGACCGCTGCGCCCTCGCACTCTCGCGCATGCTCGATTCGCCGTTCCTCGGCGGCAACGACGCCATGAAACGCGCCGACGCCGCGATCGTCACGCTGACAGGCGGACCCGACCTGGAGCTGGGCGAACTGAAACGCACCCTTGAGCTCGCCGCGGGCGTCCTGCCGAAGAACGTCGAGCTCCTCTCCGGAGCGAACGTCTGCGACGAGGCCGCCGGCTCCGTCCAGATGACCGCCGTCATCTTCCAGTACGCGCCCGACTCCAAGCCCGAGCCCCTGCCCCGGCGCACCCCCGCGCCCGCTCCCGCCCCCGCGCCCGTCGGCTCCGACGAACTCCCGCTGCCCTTCTCCGCCGCGTCGAACAACGTCGAGGAGGTCGAGCTCGGCCTCCAGAGCTACGACAAGGGCGTCTTCGAGAAGCTCCCCGCCGTGCGCTTCCGCGAGGAGGACCTCGACATCCCGACCTACCAGCGCCGCAACATCCGCATCGACAAGGGGAGCTGATCCGCCATGTACGAACCCGACAAATTCGACCGGAAACAGAACGGCACCGAGGGAAAACGGACCGGATTCCGTCTCTACGCCGATGGCGTGAGCAGGGAAGAGGGCAACCGGTTCCTTCTCGGGTATCTCAAACTGCTGTTCTCGATCTTCGGTGCGATCCTGGTCTCCGGCGCCGTGCTCCGATTCTTCATCCTCGGCCCGGTCTCCTGCTCCAGCCTGAATTCGAAGGAGATCGCCCCGCCGGTTATCGACGGTGAGCTCGCCATGAAGTACGCGCAGGGCAATTTTGACCTCGGGCCGAAGGTCTTCCGCACCGAAGGCGCGAAAAAGTCCGCGGAATGGATCGCGGAGCAGGCGCGGATGATACCCGGCTTCGACAAGGCGGGCCGCGTCCGCATCATCCCGCCCGCGCGCGGCGAGTACAACGTCGAGATCACGTTCCCCGGCAAGGTGCCGGAATTCGTCATCATCGGCGCGCATCACGACACCAAACGCCTGTTCAGCGTGCCGGATTTCGCCGGAGCCAACGACGGCGCGTCCGGGGTCGGCGCCCTGCTCGCGATCGCCGACGCCCTCGCAAAATACGCGCAGGAACAGATCCTCCCCTGCACCGTCCGCCTCGTCTTCTTCGACGGCGAGGAGGCGCTTTACCAGTACACCGAGACCGACGGCCTCGTCGGCAGCCGCGCCTACGTGGACATGCTCAAAAACGACTACTCCGGCCTCCGCTGCCGCGCCATGATCCTGCTCGACATGATCGGCGACAAGGACCTGCATATCGACCTCGCCGGCAACTCCACGCCCGCGCTCGCAAAAGTCGTGATGGCCGAGGCGAAGGCAGCCGGATACGCCGACAAATTCTCCCTCGGCGACACAGCCATCCTCGACGACCACTATCCGTTCCTTCAGGCGGGGGAAAAAGCCGTCGACCTGATCGACTTCAACTACGGCCCGGACAACCGCTACTGGCACACCGGAGCCGACACCATGGACAAGATCTCGGCGGAAAGCATCAAGACCGCCGCGGACGTCGCGCTCCGCGTCGTCTGGCGGCTCGCCGAAAACGGATTCGCTGACCTGTGAAAAAAATAGGCATAGACTATTTCCATTGCCGCGAACGGTTCCTGGCGCTGCCCGGCGTCCGCGAGGTCCGGAAGGGCCTGTACCGGTTCGCCGTCGCGCCCGGCCCCGCGCAGGACTACCTCGCGGAGCATTTCGCCGAGGTCGACCGCATGATCCGCGACGGCGCCCATGCGAAGGATTCGTGGGCGTCCAGCGCCTCGATCTGGACGGTTCCCGGCGGCGGGAAGATCTTCGTGAAGCGAAACCGCGTTCACGGCTTCGAATACACCTTCAAATACTTCTTCATCCCCGCCCGCGCCTTCCGCGCCGCGGTCAACGCGCAGCGTGTCGAAGAGGCCGGGATCCCGACCCCGCGCGTGCTCGCCGCCGGGGAACGACGTTTCGCGCACTTCCTGCTCGCCGGATACCTCGTCACCGAGGCCCTGACGGACGCCCGCGACCTGATGTCCTACGTGATCGGACGCCCCGACGCCCCCGCCGGGATGCCCGCGATCATCCGCGAGGCCGCCCGCATCGCCGCCGCGCTCCACAGCCACGGGTTCTACCACGGCGACCTGAAACTCGTCAACCTCTACCGCGACGGCGACGACGCCCCCTGCGGCGTCTGGGACCTCGATTCCGCCCAGATCTTCCCCGGCGAAGTCCCGCACGACCTGATCGTCCGCGAGCTCGGCCGCATCGCCTCGTCCGTGCTGATCTTCGCCGAACAGAACCCCGCGTTCCCCGACGATTTCTTCGACCTGGAACGCGTCACGCGCGACCTGCTCGATGCCTACGCCGCCGGGACGAAATCGCCCGCGCCCGAACCGTCCGAGGTCATGGACATCGCCCGCGTCCGCTGGCTGAACAAACGAAAACTCCGGTTCGACTATGGAGGACTTCAAGCATGAGCAAACATATCTTCACGCCAAACGGCAACACTCCCCTCTTCGTCAACGCCGCGAACGGCGCGCTCAAATTCATGTTCCCCGCCCCCGAGCGCTTCACCATCTCCAACGACGACGTCCTCCGCATCGACGATTTCTTCGAGCCGTACATCATGCCCGACGGCATGCCCGGCTTCTGGTCCGGGCTCCGTCCCGGGACCGACAGCACCCCCCCGCTCTACCTCAAAAAACGCCTCTTCCCCGCCGGACTCGGGTTCCGCACCCTCTTCTCCCGCGCGAATCCCTTCCGCCGCGCCGAATGGGCCGCCCTCGCCGCCGACGCCGGAGTCTCCACGCCCGCCGTCCTCGCCATCGGAATCCGCAGGAAAGGCCTCCTCATCAAGGCCGTCTATCTCGTCATGGAGGCGATCTCCGGCGCGGACGAGGTCACCGACATCTTCTGCCGCCCGAACGCACGCGCACGCGTCGCGCTCTTCATCGAGGACAGCTCGCGCCTCATCGCCGCGCTCCACTCCGCCGAACTCTTCCACGGCGATTTCCGCCTCGCGCATTTCTACTACCGCGGAGCCGTCCTCTCCCTCTGGAATCCCGGCTGGCTTCAGTCCTGGTCCGGACACCTCACCGAACGCAGCATCCTGCGCGACCTGGGGTCCCTCGGCGCCGCGATCTGCATCGAAGCCGCGAAACACCGCCCCACGCTCGACGACTTCATCTCCTGCGACGCCACCGCCGAACTCCTCCTCGCCGCCTATGCCGAGGTCGCGCCCGGCTGGATCCCGCCGCTCGGACACCTCGTCCGCGTCATCGAGAAAAACTGCGCGAAGAGTGCCCGCTGAGCCTAGCGCAAAAGTGCCGTCGCATAGCACGGCACAATCGCGGTCAAGGACTTGTCCTTGTGCTTGAGCGGAGCCAAGCACTGTTTCAACAACGCTTGCTGTGTGTCTGGCTCCGCTCGGACACAGGAAAAACGAATAAAACGCCTCCGGAACGGCCTGAACGCTGTCCCGGAGGCAATGTTTCTATCAGTTCTTTTTCGGCGGAGAAAAATACCGGATTATCTGTTTTACTTTGCTTAAAGCCCCAATTTTTTCAGGACTTTTTGTGCTTCCGGATTTCCCAGTTTTGCGCTTTTGCGAAGCAACCGGATAGCTTCAGCTTTATTCACGGAAACACCTTCACCCAGGAAATAACAACTTGCGAGAGCCCCCATTGCATCGGAATTCCCTTTGTCGGCGGCTTTATGAAGCCATTTGACACCTTCCTCCTTGTTTTCGGCCACACCCAAACCTTTCATATAACAAGCTCCGAGAGCCCCCATGGCATTGGAATCCCCCTGATCCGCAGCTTTATGATACCACTTGACAGCCTCGTTCTTGTCCTCGACCACACCATCGCCATGCAAATAACAACACCCAAGATTGTGTTGCGCTTTCGGAAGCCCCTGCTCGGCGGCCTTGCGATACCATTTAAAGGCTTCCACTTTATCTTGTTCCACACCATCGCCATTATCGTAACATTTGCCAAGATAAAACTGTGCATCAGCATTATCTTGTTGTGCTGCCTGAAGAAACCACTTGACGGCTCTGGAGTAATCCTTGCTTACTCCCTCGCCGAAATAATAACATTTTCCCAGCTGGCATTGGGCTTCCGCGTGCCCCTGTTCGGCGGCTTTGCGATACCAGTCGGCGGCGGCAGAGAAATCTTTTCTTACGCCGTTGCCGTTATAATAGCATTCGGCGAGCTTGTATTGCGCCTCGGAATCGCCCTGCATCGCGGCTTCATAGTACCCCTTCGCCGGTTCTCCCACATGGAACCAGTAGAAGAGAAAGCCCGCGCTCCCCAAAAGCAGGACCGCAAGCACGATGAGGATTATGACCGTCCCGGAACGTTTCGTCGCAGGATCGATTTCCCCAGTTCTGTTCATGGTTCACCTCCGAAGAAACAGACGTTTGTTCTTTTTGCCCGGTCGAAGCGCGGGCTGCTTTTTGTTTCGCTTAATTAAAGCCGTCGCGGCGCTCCGCGATCATGGTGCGGGCGAGGTCCTGAAGGATCAGCGAGCCCTTCACATCGAATCCGATCTCGGCGTTCCAGTCGGTGCGCTCGGTGAGCCAGTGGATCAGCTCCACATTGGCCCACGGAACCACGCGGACGGTTTCCTGCCCCACGTTGATCTGGTTTTTCATGCCGTCCACGATGCGTGCGAAGTGGAACGAGCGTCCCTGCACGGCGATGTAGCTTTCGTTCTCCTCGACGACGCGCCCGATAAGGATATGGGTGTGTGCGCCGGGATAATCTTTCTTGCAGCGGAGACGGATCGTTTTTCCCTTCAGATAATTGGTCATTCTGTACCTCCTGAATGGCGGTTTGCCGGTTGTTTTGCTGTTGTGCGGATTCCGTTCAAGTATACTATACCTCCATTTTGCGAAAAAGAAATGGCGGGAACGCATTTTTGTGCGTTTTTTCCGGCATCCGCGCGGATCATCCGTCCATAAAATCTTGAAAAACCCGGAAAAGAAACTATATTTAATACTCGAATTTCACGAAATCCGGCGGCAAACGCCATATCACAGGAAAGGAATCCCCCTCGCATGTCCGAGAATGAGAAGAATGACAGGACGAAACTGTCGGTTTTCAGCATTGTGCTGGCATTGGTCGTGCTGGCTGTCGTCCTGATCGCCGTCCGGGCGATGATCCTCCGCGAACCGCCCCCGACCGTGCAGACGCTCATGGCGGCGCTGAACGTCCCGGCATCGGTGTCCGTGGACGACGGTCTGCGCGAGGCGGTGCAGGAGAGTTTCCAGAACGAATTCTCCGTGCTGTACGGGATCGACCTCACGAAGGACGAGGCCGCGTATTTCTCGAATCTGCTGAAGGAAAACAAGGCGGAGTTCGAGACCGAGCCGTTCCTCCACGACTTGCTCAGGAGCGAATGCGTCCGCCGGACCCTTTCCGAAGAAACCATGATCCGTCAGCTCATCGGCATCCGCGATCCCGCCGAACAGGAGAAGATCCGCGCCGAGTGGACCGCCGCCGGACAGGCCGCCGTGCTGAGGTCGGAGGAGTTCATCCGCGCCATGGAGCCGGTCTACCGGAAGTTCTACGGATGGTGGACGCCGCGCCACCCGGAATACGAGGACGTCGCCTGCGGCGTCACGCTCACGGACGACCACGAATCGCTGATGGACCAGATCGCCGTGTCGCTCCGGCGCGAACTCGTCGTCCGCACGGCGCAGCAGCTCTCGACCCGGATGGAAACCGACCTGCGCCAGCACGGCAAGGTCCTTTCCGATGCGAAAAAGCAGCAGGCGTTCGCGCTCTTCGTGCGCCTCGGCAAGGCACGCTACACGGCGGAACGGGCAAGGAAGATCGCGGACGCGATCGTGAAGGAGGCCGAGCTCACCGACGACGAGATCCTTCACTGTCTGCTTCTGAAGGACCGCAAGCTCTCCGACGAACGCCTCGGGACCATCCAGGACGTCCAGATGCGCTACCTCACGACCAGCACGCTCGACGGCATCCCGCCGGAGACCGTTTCCGCGATCCAGAAGGAACTCCAGGCGCTCACGGGACTCGGGTCCGCGCAGTAAACCGTCCGCCGCACACATTCACCTCAAAAGAAGGCCATGCACACGACCATGCCGGAAGACACCGCCCCCATGCCGCTTTTCACCAAAGACGAGCTCAAGCAGTTCCGCTACAAATGCTCGCACAAACTCGCGATCTCCATGACCGTCGGCGCGGTCTACCTGCTCGGCATGACCGTGTTCTTCGTCAACAAGGCCGCGCACAACGCCGCCGGGCAGGACAAGCTCCACTATTACGGGTTCGCCGCCGCCGGCTACGTGGTCATCGTCGGCCTCATCGCCATGATCGTGCGCCGCAGCCAGTCGCTCAATTTCTCGCGCTTCCTGCAGGGATGCGTCCGGTTCGACAACTTCGGGTACATGCTCGAATACGTCGAGCTCCGCATGCCGGAACCCTTCTCGCCGCGCTTTTTGAAGTATCCCGTCCACCTGATGATCCTCGGCAAGGTGCTGGAGCACTCCGAAAAGAAGGAGAACGTCGAGGCCGGGCATCGCATGGTCGCCGCCTCCGCCGACCGCGATCCAGCGCTGGAGCCGTACCGCGAAGCCGAGCTCGCCGACCTGATGAAATACCACGAGACGTTTCTGGCGGCGCATCCCGAGATGCCGCGCGAATGGCGCAACGCCGAGAGTTTCCACGCCCTGCTCGTGCACCTCATCCTGCCCATCGTGATCATCGTGGGCGTCATCTCCTTCATCCTGAAGGGCTGCGAACCGCCCGAGCTTGAGGAACAAAAGGCGAAAGCGGCCGCGGTGGAAGACGTGCGGAAAGCGGATGCCGATGCAAACGCGAACGAGGGAAACGGGGGAAAAACGGAAGCCGCGCCCGCCGTCGAAGCGGGCACTCCGGCGGTCACCGCGCCGGAGACGGAGACGATTCCACAGGCCTGACCGCCGCCTTCATGGTCAGCAGGTCGGCCGCCAGACGCAGCACAGGATCGCCGTCGAGTTTGTCGGGCGATTCCTTCAGCCGGTCATAGTCCAGACGCGCCTCAGACGTTTTTTCCAGGTCCGGCTTCAGCGCGTACGGGGAGATGTCGGAATATTGCGCGGGCGGATTCGGCACGAACCACGCGACGTCGTTGACGGTAATGCGCTCCACCGGGAACACGGATCCAGCGGTCCCCGTCCCGATCAGGACGGCTCCGCAGTCGCGCCGCAGGACCGCCGCCAGAAGTTCGCCGGAGCCCTTCGTTTTGCCGGAGACCAGCACCATGACCGGGCATTTGAGCTTGCGCGCGGACTTCGCCAGAAGCTCCACGGAACCGTAGTCGCCGCAAAAGGCATTCCGCAGGTCAAAAATCACGCCGGACGCATCCGGTTTGCCGCCTCTTTCGTCAAGCGATTTCACGGCATCGGGCACGGTCCCGGAGGTTACGCCGTCCAGCCGGAGATACAGGAACTTTTTCCCGGTGAGCTCAAGCGCCGGACATGGCTTCACATCAACGCCCTGCGCAACCGCGGACGATTTGCCGTTTCCGGCACTGGAAACGAGGACCGCGCCGCTGTCCAGTGCACGCATCACGCGGGCGAGCGCCTCCTCGCGCGGGAGCTCCGCCATGCGGCGGTACGTCTCCGGCGCTTCGTCCTGGATCGCCTCGATCAGATCGACGATCCGTTCCTCCAGCGTGAGCGGGGGAATGACGCGGCGTTCGGGCGTGTCCTGAGCGGCGGGCGCATCCTGTGCATCCTGAACGGCGGGCGCATCTGGCGCGTCCTGTGCGAAAACGGGCGTGGACAGGAACAGAAGAACCGGCAGGCAGACTGCCGGGGCAAAAGAAAGCAGTTTCATGGGATTCGACTCCATCGGGAAAGGTTTGCGCGGCACAAAAACAGTCGGACGCCGCGCGACACTATCTAATATTGCCGTAAAATCCGGTTTTTCAAGCGCGTCCGGTTGATTTTTGGAAAAAAGCGCTGTAAATTATTTGAGACGACCTTGAACAGAAACCGCGCATCATCCGCTTCAACCGACACTCCTTTTCCGCCCATGACCATCACGATTGACCTGCCGCCGATCCCCGCCGCGAAAGCATCCAACGGCATCGACCGCGAACTCGCGCCGTTCGTCGCGCGCACCGTCCGCGTACGCCCGGAAGACGTGCTGGACTATCGGATCGTGCGGAAGAGCATCGACGCGCGGAAGAAGCCCGCCGTGGCGCTGCTGTTCCGCGTCGACGCCGACCTGGCGGAAGGGGTCCGTCCGACCAACGGCCCGAACGTGAAACCGTACGTGCCGCGCGAAAAATACCGTCCGTTCGAGGGGAAAACGTCTCTGAAGAACCCGCTTGTGATCGGCGCGGGCCCCGCGGGGCTGTTCGCCGCGCTGGTCCTGGCACGTGCCGGATGCGCGCCCGTCGTGCTGGAACGCGGCCGCGACGTGGACCGCCGGAGGCGCGACATCGAAGCGTTCCGAGCCTCGCGCACGCCCGACCCGGAGAGCAATTACCTGTACGGCGAAGGCGGCGCGGGCACGTGGTCCGACGGCAAACTCTTCACGCGCATCCACGAGCCCGCCGTCATGTACGTGCTGGAGACGCTCGCGGAATGCGGCGCGGCCCCGTCCATTACCTATTTCAGCCATCCGCACCTCGGATCCGACCGCCTACCCGGCATCATCGCCGCCCTCCGCGAGAAGATCGAACGCCTCGGCGGGACGTTCCGCTGGGATTCGCGCGTCGACGAGCTGCTGATCCGCGACGGCGTGTGCCGCGGCGTGCGTCTGGCGGGCGGCGAAACGCTCGAATCCGATGTGGTGATCACGGCCGCCGGACACAGCGCGCGAACGTTCACGCGCTCGCTTTTCGGAAGCGTCAGGTCGTCCATGAAGGGCTTCCAGATCGGCATCCGCATCGAGCATCCGCAGGAGTTCGTCAACGCCGCGCAGTACGGCATGGCGGTCCCCCCGGACTCCGTCGGCGCCGCCCCGTACCAGGTCGTCAGCCGCCCCTCGCAGGACGGCCGCATCGACGGTGCCGCGAGTTTCTGCATGTGCCCCGGTGGCGAGATCATCGCGGCCGTAACCGACGCCGACCACCTCTCGACCAACGGCATGAGCAATGCCGCGCGCGACGGCAAGTTCGCCAACGCCGCGCTCATCACCACGATCCCCGTCGGCACGTTCGCCGCGCCCGGCGACGCGTTCGCATTCCTCGACGACCTCGAACTCCGGCTCGCGCAGGCGGGCGGCGGCGGATGCGTCGCCCCGGCGCAGACCGCGCGCGATTTCCTGAACGGCAGAACCGGGCGGCTTCCCTCTGAAACCTCCTATTGCTTCGGCATCGCGTCCGCCCGGCTCGACTCCATCATGCCCGCCCCGGTCACGGCGTCGCTCCGGCGCGCGCTCGTTCATTTCGACAGGATCATGCCGGGCTTCCTCGACTGCGGTGTGATGATCGGCGGCGAGACGCACGTGTCGAGCCCGGTGCGGTTCGACCGCGACCGCGCGACGTACAAATCGAGCGTGGACGGGCTGTATTTCTGCGGCGAAGGCGCGGGCTTCGCGGGCGGGATCGTGTCCGCCGCCGTCGACGGCCTGCACACCGCCGACGCCGCCCTGGCGAATTACTGTTAGTCGCCGGAAAAGCTCCGTCCGGTCCGCTCCGCACGGGCACGCATGCGCACTTTTTGGGAGGAAAGCGCGAAATCCATTTGTAAACCAGGCGCACAGATGCTATATTACTAGCTAACTATCTTTCCATGACCAAGGATCGCCCCATGCTCCGTTTCGCCTGCCCCTTCTGCCATTTCCAGATCTCCGTCGAAGAGTCCGATGCCGGAGGCCGCATCGTGTGCCCGGCGTGCGCCAAGACGGTGGCGATCCCCGCCACGCGCTTCGACAACGGCTGCATCATCGGCGATTTCATCATCCAGAGCCGCATCGGGTCGGGTGCCGCCGGGATCGTGTTCCTGGCGCAGCAGATCTCGCTGGAACGCGAGGTCGCGCTGAAGGTGCTGTCCCACAAGAACATGACCGAAAAGGGCGTGGCGACGTTCCTGAACGAAGCCCGCGCCGCCGCCAAGCTCAGCCACGTCAACCTCGTGCAGTCCTACGCGGTCGGCGAGGACGACGGCTACAGCTACATGGCGATGACCTACATCAAGGGCGAAACGCTGAAATCCCGCCTGAAACGCGAGAAGCGCATCCCGATCGACGAGGCGCTGCACATTGTCCAGCAGGTCGCCGAGGCGCTCTGCTACGCCTGGAACGAAAGCCGCCTGATCCACCGCGACGTGAAGCCCGACAACATCATGATCACCGACGACGGCATCGTCAAGCTCACCGACCTCGGCCTCGCCATGAACCAGAAGGACTGGTCCGAGGACATGGACATCTCCGGCAGCCCGTCCTACATGAGCCCGGAACAGTTCGCCGGCGAGCCGCTCGACACGCGAAGCGACATCTACAGCCTCGGCGTTACCCTCTACCAGATGATCACAGGCTCGCTCCCGTTCCGCGCCGTCTCCATCAGCACGCTCGCGAATCAGCATTTCAACCAGAAGCCCGAGCCGCCGGAGCATTTCGTGCCCGGCCTGCCCTCGACCGTCTCCAGCCTCATCAAGAAGATGATGGCGAAGAAGCCGTCGAAACGCTTCGCCGACATGGAGGAGCTGCTGGACGCCATCTGGCGGCTGCGCCAGATCACCGCCCCGAGCCGCAACCTCGTGCCGGACGTCCACACCATCTCCATCCGCCGCCTGAACTACGAGATCCAGACGGAGTACATGAACAACCGGCGCAAGCAGGAGCGCATCCAGAAGAAACAGCGCGCCGAGACGAAGATGCCGTGGTACGCACGCGCCGCGCTCGTCCTGATCCTGCTCGCCCTGCTCGCGTCCGCCGCCGTCTATTTCTTCTCCGACTTCCAGCGGCGTTCCCTCGAACGCTCCATGTTCGCAAATGTCGACGCGTTCGAACGTCTCGCCGCCAACCCGGACATTCCCGTGGAACGCCTGAACGCCGAGTCCGCGAACCTGATTAAGGAGTTCACGAAAAAGGACGCCGTCCGCAGCGACCGCATCGGACGCTATGTGCTGTCCCATATCAACTATCTGCTCAGTCTGCGCACGGACAAGGAAAAGCCTGCCGACGGCGGCGCCGCGGCTTCCGCCGAGTCCACGGCCGCCCTCGAAAACCAGATCAGCCTGCTGAACGACGAGATCGCGAACCTGAAGACCAAGGTCGTCCCGCGCCTCAAGGAGGAGATCGACGCCGCGGTCCGCGAAGGCGAAGTCTATCACTCCGACCTCATTTCCGCGCAGCACGACCTCGTGAAGAGCCGGGCGGACTACAACGCCCTGAGCAAGACCCGCGAGGAAGAGCTCGCCGCCTCCGACGAACAGAAGCTCAACACCCTGCGCCAGCGCCTGCACCAGCTCGTCATCACGCAGCGGTTCTCCCTCGCCCGGCAGATGCTCACGACCGAACTGCTCCGTTCGCCGCGCCTCGAGGAATGGTGCACGGAGATGATGCGCAGGATCAATTTCCTGGACCGCGTCTATGCCGTCTTCTCCGGCGACGACGTCGACCTGGAGAAGCTCACGCAGGAGGAGGCGAAGGCCGCCTACATCGAGCTTTACGGCGACGACGGACGGACCGCCGAGACGATACTCTGCGCGTTCGAGACCCTGCGCGGAAACTACGACAAGGCCGCCCAGCTGAGGCCGGAGGACCCCGAGATCCCCGCCACCGCGAACGCCGTCGCGGAGGAACTCGTCTCCGCCGCCCGCGCCCTGCACGCGATGGGCGAAAAGAAGCTCCCGGCGATGTTCGCGAAGACCATGTCCCGCCTGCCGAAGACGCCGCAGACGACCGCCGCTGCCAGCACGATCAACGTCCTCTTCCCCGGATTCCCCCTGAAAAACTGAGCGGAACAAGCTTCACTTTTCATAAAAAAAACGCACCGGAAACCTTGACGGGATCCGGTGCGATTGTTTTTTTTGCGGAAATGAGCTCGAACGAACGGGAAAGAATCCGTTCGGTGTGAGCAGGGGGAAAGCGGATTACTTGAGCTTCTCCTGGAACATCTGGATCGCGAGCTTCGGATTCGCCTTGCCGCGGCTGAGCTTCATGAGCTGGCCGACCAGGTACTGGAGCACGGCGGTCTTGCCCTCTTTGAACTGCTGGACCTGGGCGGGATTCGCGGCGATCACCTGGTCGACGAGCGCGAGGATGGTGCCCTCGTCGGACACCTGCACGAGGCCCTTTTCCTCGACAATGGCCTTCGGGTCCTTGCCCGTCTCGAACATCTCCTCGAAGACCTTCTTGGCGGTCTTGGAGTTGATCGTGGAGGCGTTCACGAGGTCGGCGAGCGCGGCGAGATCAGCGGGCTTCACCTTGCAGTCGGCGAGCGCGCCGCCGGATTCGCCGAGCTTGCGGAGAAGTTCCGACGTGAAAAGGTTCGCGATGATCTTCGAGGCGGAGGAGCCTTTCGCCGCTGCCTCAAAGAATTCCGCGTAGGAACGGTCGGAGGTCAGGACCTGAGCGTCGTAGGGCGTCAGGCCGTAGTCGCGCACGTAGCGCTGGCGCTTGTCGGCGGGGAGTTCCGGCAGACTGGCGCGGAAGGCGTCGAGCTCGGCGTCGGTAAACACGATGGGCAGGAGGTCGGGTTCGGGGAAATAGCGGTAGTCGTTGGCGTTTTCCTTGGTGCGCTGGACCACGGTCTCGCCGAGTTCGTCGTTCCAGCCGCGGGTGTCCTGTTCGATCTCCTGGCCGTTTTCCAGCTCGACGAGCTGGCGCTTGATCTCGTACAGGATGGCGCGGTGGGCGGCGCGGAAGCTGTTGAGGTTCTTGATCTCGACCTTGGTGCCGAATTTTTCGGTGCCGCGCGGCCGCAGGGAGATGTTCACGTCGAAGCGCATCTGGCCCTTCTCCATGTCGCAGTCGCTGACATCGGCGTACTGCATGATCTCCTTGAGCGAGGAGAGGTAGGCGTACGCCTCGTCGGCGGAGCGCATGTCCGGCTCACTCACGATCTCAATGAGCGGCACGCCGGAGCGGTTGAAGTCGAGGCCGGTGCAGTTGGAGAAATGCGTGGACTTGCCGGGGTCTTCCTCCAGGTGCATGCGGGTCATGCCGATCCACTTGTCGGGCAGCGGTTCGCCGGAGAAGCCCGTGCCGAAGATGTGGATGCGTCCGTTCTTGCAGATGGGCAGGTCGTACTGCGTGATCTGGTAGTCCTTCACGAGGTCCGGGTAGAAATAGCTCTTGCGGTCGAACTTGCTGAACTTCGCGATCTCGCAGCCGCACATCATGCCCGCGACGACCGCCTTGCGGACCGCCTCTTTGTTCACCACGGGCAGCACGCCGGGCATGCCCATGCAGACCGGGCAGGTGTCGGTGTTCGGCGGCGCGCCGTAGGTATTGGGGCAGGAACAGAACATCTTGCTTTTCGTGCGGATCTGCACGTGCGCTTCGATTCCGATCACGGGTTCGTACATCGTCATGAGGTTTTCTCCGGAGAAAATGGGGTTGCGCGGGCGGCCTCCCGGCCGACACGAAGGCGGTTCAGGCATCCGGCGGCCCGCGGTTTCAGGCATATCGTTCTAATATAGCATAAAAACAAGGATTCGTCAAGAGGAAAGGCGGTCAAAAGCGCGCCATAATCCCGCCGGACCGCCGCGGATGCGTGTTTTTGCGGAAAAAAACAAGAAACATAGTTTCTTTTTCCGGATTTTGTGGTATAGTATCTTAATCATAGTCGCAAAACCAGGAATCCTTCATGCAAAACAAGCAAGTCTATCGTCTTTCCATGGAAACGGAGGCAGGTCCCAGATGAGCCGCCGCGCCATGATCCTGTTGATCCTCGCGATCATCGCCGTACACGGCATCCTGCTGTGGCTGGTCGTCGCCACCGGCTCCAACGAACAGAGGATCGCCGACACCCGCAAGCAGATCGAGGAGAATAACGCCCTGCGCTCCGAGATGGAAAACGAAATCCGTTCCATCGAACAGGCCGATCCCGCGACGGCGGTTCAGAAGCCGGACGCCGGAGCCCCCACTGGCAAGCCGGAAACAGGCACGGCGCAGGGCGCAGCCGTGCAGCCGAAACCGGCGACCGAGCAGACCTCCTCCGGATCGACCTCGCAGGCATCATCAGCGACGCAGCCGAAGACCGGCGGCACGGCGGAAAAAGATCCGCTCGCCGGACTGCCGACCGTGAAGGAAAAGCCCGCGCCGTCCGTGCCGTCCGCGACCTACGTCCGCAAGCCGAGGAAAACCGTCGTCCCGAAACTTGATTTCGCGGGCGCGGCGAGGGACGACATCTCCGGCCTGAAGGGCATCTCGCTCTCCACGGCGGGCATCCTGGTCGACATGGACAACAACAAGGTCCTGTGGGCGAAAAACCCGTCCAGGCCCGTCCCGATCGCCTCCCTCACGAAGATCATGACCATCATGCTCTCCTACGAGATCGCCATGGACGATTCCTCCCCGTACACGCTCCAGTCGCTGATCCCCGTCACGCCCGAAGCCATCAACACCGAGGCGAGCAAGGTCTACTTCAAGAAGGGCGAGATGTTCACCATCGACGAACTCCTCATCGCCGCGTCCGTACGCAGTGCCAACGACGCCGCGCACCTGCTGGCGGAACACCTCGGCGGCGGCAAGGCGGACAAGTTCATCGAGGACATGAACCGCAGGGCGAAGGAGGTCGGCATGACGCACACCACGTATTTCAACGCGCACGGCCTCCCCGGAAAGAGCAAGGCGCTCGACAACCAGAGTTCGGTCGAGGACGTCGCGCGCCTCTGCCTCGTCTTCCGCAACTACGACTACCTCATGGAGCTCGCCGGGAAACGCACCGCGCCGTTCCGTGAAAAAGGCTCGCCGGACTACATCCTGCTCCAGAACCACAACAACCTGCTCCCCGGCGCGAAGACCGCCGCCCCCGGCGTGAACGGCATCAAGACCGGATTCACCAACCGCGCGGGATTCTGCGTGGCGGCCTCGTGCCAGCGGAGCGGACGCAACCTGCTGGCGGTCGTGACCGGATTCCCGTCCGCCGCCGACCGCGACAACTTCGTCCGCGTGCTGCTGGACTGGGGCTACGTGAAGATCGGCGTCGCGAAGCCGAAAACATCCTCGACCTCGACGAAATCGACCTCGACAAAATCTTCTTCATCCACTTCGAAAACGACCTCAACCAAGAAGGGCCGCTGACCTCGCGTCCGGCCCGGCAGGCAGATTCCCATGCATAAACAAACGATCCTGGTCACCGGCGGAGGCGGGTTCATCGGCTCCCATCTCTGCGAGCTGCTGCTCTCCCGCGGCAACGACGTGATTTGTCTCGACAACTTCTTCACCGGCTCGAAAAACAACATCCGGCACCTGCTCTCCAATCCGTCGTTCGAGCTCATCCGACACGACGTCACCATCCCGATCGAGCTTGAGGTCGACGCCATCTACAACCTCGCATGTCCCGCCTCGCCCATCCACTACCAGCACGACGCCGTCCAGACCATCCGCACGAACGTCCTCGGCGCGATGAACATGCTGGACCTCGCGCGCCGTCTGCGCATCCCGATCCTCCAGAGCTCCACGAGCGAGGTCTACGGCGATCCGAAGGAACACCCCCAGCGCGAGACGTACTGGGGCAACGTGAACCCGATCGGCGTCCGCAGCTGCTACGACGAGGGCAAACGCTGCGCCGAAACGCTGTTCTTCGACTACCACCGCCAGTACGGGCTCCCGATCAAGGTCGTCCGCATCTTCAACACCTACGGCCCGCGCATGCTCCCCAACGACGGCCGCGTCGTCAGCAACTTCATCGTGCAGGCGCTGAAGAGCAGCGACATCACCATCTACGGCGACGGCTCCCAGACGCGCAGCTTCTGCTGCGTCACCGACCTGGTCGCCGGGCTGGAGGCCATGATGCAGACCCCGGACGACGTCACCGGCCCCGTCAACCTCGGCAACCCCGGCGAATTCACCGTGCGCGAACTCGCCGAGACCATCATCCGCATCACCGGATCGAAGTCGAAGATCGTCTACAGACCGCTTCCGCAGGATGACCCCGCCCGGCGCAAACCCGACGTCTCGCTCGCCCGCGAGCTCCTCGGCTGGACGCCCGCCATCTCCCTCGAGGACGGGCTCCGACAGACCATCGACTATTTCCGCAACCTGGAGGAACTCTGATGTTCGACGTTTCTTTCACGCTCCATGAACTGCTCCGCGCCACGGAAGGCCGCCTCGTCGGCGACAACGCCCCCCACATGGTCGAATCCGTCTTCACGGACACCCGCGAAACCGCGAAAAACGCCCTGTTCCTCGCGTTCTCCGGCGAATCGTTCGACGCCCACGACTACCTCGCGCAGGCGGTCGCGAACGGCGCTTCCCTGCTCTGCGTCGAGGAATCCAAGCTCAGCAAAGTGCCCGCGGGCGTCCCCGCCATCGCCGTTCCCTCGACCGTCACGGCGTTCCAGCGCATCGCCCGGTTCCATCGCATGCGCTTCCCGAACCTGAAGGTCATCCTGCTCTCCGGGTCCTGCGGCAAGACCAGCACAAAGGAATCCCTGCGGGCGATCTTCATGCACGCGATGGACTCCATCAGTGTGCTCGCGACCGAGGGCAACACCAACAACCAGATCGGGCTGCCGCAGAACCTGCTCCGCCTCAACGCGCGCCACCGCGTCGCCATCCTGGAGGCCGGGACCAACCATCACGGCGAACTCGAACCGCTTTCCTACTGCGCTATGCCCGACCTCGCGATCATCGTCTCCATCGCGAACTGCCACCTCGAATTCCTCGGCTCGCTCGAAGGCGTCGCGCAGGAGAAATCCCAGCTCTTCACGCACCTCGCGCCCGGCGGATTCGCCGTCATCCCGGCGCAGTGCCCCGGACAGGACATCCTCGCCCGCGCCGCCTCGCACTTCCGCACCGGCACGTTCGGATTCGCGGGCGCCGACGCCGACCTCACGGCACGCTATCTCGGCGGCAACTTGCACGGCGCGAAATTCACGCTCACGCGAGAATCGACTGGCGAGACCGTCTCCGTGCAGTGGGGCATCCCCGGCCGCCACCAGGCGGGCAACGCCGCGGCCGCCGCGCTCGCCGCACTGACATTCGGGATCCCGTTCGAGACGATCGCCGAGGGGCTTTCGCGCACGACGCTCCCCGGACTCCGCATGCGCGTCTCCGAGCACGACGGATCGACGTGGATCAACGACGCGTACAACGCGAATCCGGACAGCATGGCGGCCTCGCTGAACTGGCTCTCCGAATTCGCCGACCCGAAGAAGCTCGTGCTCATCCTCGGCGACATGGGCGAGCTCGGCGAATCCTCCGCCGAAGGGCACCGTTCCGTCTGCGCCCTCGCGAAACACCTCTTCCCCGGCGCACGGGTCCTCGCCGTCGGTCCGCACATGACCGCCGCCGCGCAGGAAACCGGCCTGGACTGCACGGCGTTTCCGTCGGCGCAGGCCGCCGCGGACGCGTCCGTTCAGATCGAGGTGGGCAGCACGGTCTTTCTGAAGGCGTCGCGTTCGACGCATCTCGAGCTTCTGGAACCTGCCGGGGCCTGAGCCATGCAGCCGCTGCCCCTGTCGGCATTCGCCGAAGCGCTGAAGCCTCTGCTGGCCACGCCGTTCGATCCCGTTCGGAATCCGCTCATCACCTCGGTCGCGAACAATTCATCCAAGGTCGTACCCGGTACGCTCTTCCTCGCGATCCAGGGCGCGAAAGCCGACGGTCACAGATTCATCCCCGACGCCGTTCAGCGGGGCGCGTCCGCGCTCGCCGTCGCGGCGGACTACAATGGTTCTCTACCCCCGGACATTCCCGTTCTGCGCGTCACGGACTCCTATTTCTCGTGGTCGGTCGTCTGCGAAACGTTCTTCCGGTGCCCCTCGGACGCGTTCCGTGTGCACACGGTCACGGGCACCAACGGCAAGACCTCGACCGCGTACTTCATGCGGCATTACCTCGACACGGTCAGACCCGGCGCGAAGACCGCGCTCATTTCGACCGTCTGCTTCGACCTCGGCGCGGGGCCGGAACCCTCCGAGCACACCACGCCCGACGCGTTCACGCTGCAGGAGATGTTCGTCGCAATGAAGTCCAACGACGTCACGGACGCGGTCATGGAGAGCTCCAGCCACGGCCTGCACCAGCACCGGTCCGGCACGCTAAAATTCGCCTCGGCCGCCTTCACCAACCTCACGGGCGACCACCTGGACTACCACGGCACGATGGAGAACTACTATCAGGCGAAAAAGATCCTTTTCCGCGAGCTCCTCGCCGACGATGCCCCGGCGGTCGTCAACACCGACGATCCGGCGGGCGCGCGGCTTGTCTCCGAGCTGAAACATGAACGTCCTGCGCTCAGAATCCTGACCGTTTCCTTCACGGGCCGCTCCAATGTGTTCTGTTCCCTGCGGAAACTCAGCCTCAATCCGGCATTTTCCGACCTCGAATTCACGCTCGACGGACACGATGCTTCCCTGCGCCTGCCTCTGCCCGGCGCGTTCAACGCCGCAAACTGCCTGACCGCGCTCTGCATGGCGTACGGGACCGGACTGCCGTTCGACGCGCTGCTGGAGGCATCGGCATGCATGCCGCACGTCCCCGGACGACTTCAGGCTGTCCCGCTGGCGTGCGGCGCGACCGGATTCGTGGACTACGCCCACACGGACGATGCGCTGGAACGCGTTCTGACCAGTCTGCGGGCCGTTTTGACGGCAGGCGGACGTCTGATCGCGGTCTTCGGGTGCGGCGGCGACCGGGACCGCTCAAAACGCCCCAGAATGGGCGCGGCGGCCGCGCGCCTCGCCGACCTCGCAATCCTGACCAGCGACAACCCGCGTTCCGAAGACCCCGTGTCGATCATCCGCGAGATCGAATCCGGCATCCCGACGGGAACGCATTACCTTGTGGAAACCGACCGGGCAAAGGCGATCGAGCTCGCCGTGAGGGAGGCGCATGCGGGCGACATCCTGCTCGTCGCTGGCAAGGGCCACGAGACCTGGCAGGAGACGCGCGAGGGCAAACACCACTTTTCCGACCTCGAGATCCTCGAATACTTCCGCAATACGCTCCTTTCATGACCACGAACGACCACGACAAACGTCTTCTCCGCTGCCTCATCGCTTTCATGGCGGTCTGGCTGATCCTCCTGACCGCCATTCCCTCCGTTTTCTACACGGTGCTCCCGCTCGACACGATCGAGACGATCATGTGGAGCCATCCGTTTTCCATGGGCAACGCGAAGCATCCGCCGCTCGCCGCGTGGCTGGCGGGCCTCTTCACGCTCGTGTTCGCGCACACGGATTTCGCGATGTATCTGCTGAGCCAGGTGATGCTCATCATCGGTTTTATCTATGTGTACCGCCTCGGGAAAGAGTTTTTCAGCACGGAAAAGGCAGTCTTCTGCGTCATTCTGCTGAGCACGATCCTGTTTTACACGTTCGACTCGGCCAAGTTCAACGTGAACCTGCCGCACATGGCGCTGTGGCCGATGATGACGTTCTACTGCTGGCGCGGGGTGAAAAACGACCGGATGTCCGACTGGATCCTGTTCGGCGTCGTATCCGCGCTGTCCGTGCTCAGCAAGTTCTTCGGATTCGCGCTCCTGCTCGCGCTGTTCCTGTTCATCGTGACCGGACGCGACACGCGCAGATACTTCCGGCGGCCGGGTCCGTACGTTGCGTTCGCCGTCTTCCTGCTCGTGCTCGCGCCGTATATCGTCTGGCTTGTCCGGAACGACTTCCTGCCGTTCAAGTATGTCACGGACCGCGTGTCCGAAGAGAAACTGAACCCGGTCGTGAACCTTCTGACCATACTGGGCGAAAACCTGTATCCGTTTGCGATGCCGCTGCTCCTGCTGTGGCTCACGATGGACCGTCCGCTTCGCTCCATGCTCAACTTCCGCCCGCGCGACCTGCGCCCGTCCGATCCCGTGGCGGCGCGCCTCGCCGTCTGCGTCCAGTTCACCCCGATCGCACTGCTCACGCTGATGGCGGGCACAGGCATGATGATCGACTCGATGTGGGCGTATCCGGTCTTCTTCATCACCGGGTTCTTCCTGATGGCGTTCTGGAAGGACGACGTTTCGCCCCGCGAGTTCAGGAAGCTCTTCTTCACACTCATGGCATTGTTCGTCTTTGTTCAGGCGAATGATGTTTTCTACTGGTTCACGAAAACGCGCAGCCGCGGACATCTTCCCGCTCGGGAATTCGCCGCGACCGCGCAGGAGTACTACCGTGAACAGACGGGCAGAGACATCCCGCTCGCATTCGGCGACATGTGGTATGCAGGATGCATCATGCACTACCTCCCGGAACACCCCTATGCCGGCTCGTACGAGGACCCGCACGATGAGTTCAGATTCCGTTCGGTCCTGGACGAGGAAGGCGCGCTCGGCGTCTATATACATGAGGATGACGCGGCGGATGTGGCAGGCGTGCTCGGGATCGATTTGAATGAGCTCAAAAAGAACGCGAAGGAATTCGTTTTTACCTTCAAGGCTCCGTACGGGAAGGAAAAATCCAACAGCATCTTCCTCTCGGTGATCCCGCCCCGGAAAGCCGCGGCGCAGACGGCACTGCCGCAAGCTCAGGAATGAGCTCACGCCTATTCAACTTGAGCAAAAAAAACAACTCAAACACGCACGGCATCTTCATTTTGCCTCAGACCAGCTCGTTTCTGAGCATGTCTGAACAGAGAAACAACAGTCTGTTTCCGCTTTTTCCCCCGCGTCCGTCGCTTTTTCCTGCGCCGCAGCTGAAACCCCGATCGGCATCCCGTTGTCTCAGAACTCGAAAAACCATTGAAATTGCGCCATTTTCCCGCGAAAAACAGACTTTTTTCAAGAAAATCGCATTTTTTTTCGTTTTTTCGCTTGACAATGCTCAACTGGGGGGGTATATTGAACTAACCCTTAACCTGGAGGAGTGTCCATGAAACACAATTTCTACGACGTCAAGATGAAGAAGAAAGTCCAAGCCGAAGTCACCAAAGCGGTCAAATTCGGTAAAGGCACCCGCACCCGCTACGCCTTCAAGGCCGAAACGAAAGATGGTCGTTCTCTGACCGCTTTCGTCAAGAAGGAAGACTGGGATAAGTTCAAAAAGTGATTCCCTGATTCCCTTTTTGCGGGACGCCCCGGCAGCGGGGCGTCTTTTTTTTGCCTTTGAGGACAATATTTCTGGAAAAGGGGGAAGAAATGGGGAAGAATCCCGGAATTTGAGCGTAAAAATGGCGGAGAGAGGGGGATTCGAACCCCCGGAGGGTCGCCCCTCGTCGGTTTTCAAGACCGATGCCTTAAACCGCTCGACCATCTCTCCGCGGCAATCCGGAATCGAATACATCGTCCCGGAAGGTAAATTAAAATACTCGAAAAAAAGAAAAAATCAAGGCGGAAGCGGAAAAAACGGGGAAATAAGGCGGAAAGAAACTTGAAAACATCCACATGAAGTGCTAGAATAAAGGCGGAAACAACAAGAAACACCGCGCGTGCATGGAGCGCCCCATAAGGAACCGGGCCCGGCATGCGCCCTACCCCGAACGGAGGCCGCCATGAACAACACCGCCCGCATTGAAAACGCCTGGAAGATCGCAAAGGAATACTACGCTGATTTCGGAGTCGACGCCGAAGCCGCGCTCGACGCGCTTCAGGAGATCCCGGTCTCGATCCACTGCTGGCAGGGTGACGACGTGGCCGGATTCGAGCACGACGCGGGCGGGGCGTCCGGCGGCATCCTCACGACCGGGAATTATCCGGGGCGCGCACGCAACGCCGCCGAGCTGAGGCAGGACCTGGACCGGGCGATGTCGATGATCCCCGGCACGAAGCGCATGAACCTGCATGCGATCTACGCGGAGACGGACGGATTCGTGGACCGCGCCGAGCTCGCGCCGGAGCATTTCAAGGCGTGGATCGCCTGGGCGCGCGAACACGATCTCGCGCTTGACTTCAACCCGACCTGCTTCTCGCATCCGAAGGCCTCCTCCGGGTTCACGCTTTCGAGCCGCGACGACGCAATCCGCGCGTACTGGATCAAGCACGTGCAGGCATGCCGCAGGATCGCGGCGGAATTCGGACGCGCCCTCGGCAAGCGCTCCCTCATGAACATCTGGATCCCGGACGGGTTCAAGGACATCCCCGTTGACCGCATGACCGCGCGGCGTCTGCTGAAGGAATCGCTCGACGAGATCCTGTCCGTGCCGATGGACCCGTCGCTGATGCGCGACGCCGTGGAGAGCAAGCTCTTCGGCATCGGCCTCGAAAGTTGCACGGTCGGCTCGCACGAATTCTACCTCGGCTACGCAGTGAAGAACAACGTGATGCTCACGCTCGACTCCGGACATTTCCACCCCACCGAGTCGGTCGGCGACAAGATCAGCTCCGTGCTGCTCTACCTCGACGAGATCCTGCTCCACGTGAGCCGCCCCGTGCGCTGGGACAGCGACCACGTGGTGATCCTGGACGACGAGCTGCAGACGATCGCGAACGAGGTCGTGCGCTGCGGACGCGACCGCGTGAACATCGCGCTGGACTACTTCGACGCCACGATCAACCGCGTCGCCGCCTGGGCCGTCGGCACGCGCGCCATGCAGAAAGCCCTGTGCCGCGCCCTGCTCGAACCGCCCGCGCTGAGGCGGATGGAGGCCACCGGAGACTACACCGGACGCCTCATTTTGAGCGAGGAGGTCAAGTCGATGCCGTGGGAGGCCGTCTATGCGTGGTTCTGCCTGAAGAACGACGTCCCGTCGGAGGCCGCAGGCGTGCTGGACGCCGTGCGCGAATACGAACGGAGCGTGACCTCGAAACGCGCGTAAACGAAGGAAAGGATGCGGACATGGAAGAGAACAGATCGTATCTGGCGTTTGACCTCGGCGCGAGCAGCGGACGCGCCATCCTCGGGGGCGTGCGCAATGGACGTCTTGAGCTCGAGGAGATCCACCGGTTCAAAAACTATCCGTACGAAAAGGACGGGCATTATTTCTGGGATTTCCGCGCGCTCCTCGGCGAGCTCGAAACCGGGTTGAAGAAAGCCGCTGCCGCCGCGCCGAATCTGGCGAGCTTTTCCATCGACACCTGGGGCGTCGATTATGCGCTGTTCCGCGACGGCAAACTCATCCACGATCCGTACTGTTACCGCGACGGCCGCACGGAGTCCGCCATGGAGGCGTTTCACAAGAAGATTTCCAAGGCGGATTTCTACGCGCACAACGGCATCCAGCCGCTCGTTTTCAACACGATCTACCAGCTTTGCGCCGAGTTGCGCGACCATCCGGACGCGCTGGACGGCTCGACCATGCTCTTCATGCCCGATGCGCTTCACTATATGCTCACCGGAACCGCGACGAGCGAGGTCACGATCGCGAGCACGGGAGCGCTACTGAAGGCAAGTTCGCCGGAATGGGCGACGGACGATTTGACCGAGCTCGCCGGGCTTCCGTCTGGACTCTTCACGAAACTCGTGCCACCCGCCTCACCCGCCGGATACCTGAAACCGGAAACGGCGGCGCGCCTCGGCATCCCGCAAATCCCGGCCGTCAAATGCGCCTCGCACGACACCGCGAGCGCCGTGCTCGCCATGCCGTGCATCGACCCGGAGAAGGCGCTGTATGTCAGCCTCGGCACATGGGCTCTCCTCGGCGCGGAACTCCGCTCTGCCATCCTTACGCCCGAAGCACTGGAAAGCCATTTCACGAATGAACGCGGCGTGGAGGACACGTTCCGGTTCCTCTGCAACATCATGGGCACGTGGCTCCTGCAGGAGACGCGCCGCACGTGGACCGAACAGGGCCGCGACATCTCGTTCGCGGACATGGAGGCGATGGCGGCCCCGCTCGACGGACAGGCGTTCCGCATCGACCCGGACGACGCAGTGTTCTTCCCGCCGGGCGACATGCCCGAGCGCGTGAGGCGTTACTGCGCGGAGCACGGGCAAGGCGAGATACCGAGCGACGCCGCGCTGGTCCGCTGCATCTACGATTCGCTCGCCGACTGCTTCAAAAAACGCATCGACCAGCTCGAACACATCACGGGCAAAAGCTTCGATACGATCAACATCCTGGGCGGCGGCACACGCGACAGATTCTTCATGCGGCTTGTAGCGAAGACGACCGGACGCCGCGTGCTTGCTGGCCCGACCGAGGCGACGGCAATCGGCAACATCCTGGGGCAGATGATCGCAAGCGGCGACCTGAAAAATGCGGCGGAAGCCCGCGAACTCGTCGCAAAGTCGTTCCCCCTCGCCGTCTACGGCTGACCCGCCCCGGAACGGCTCTTATCCGTCCTCACTTTTCCTCAGCGGTTTTCCGGGCGGCATCCCTGCTCAAAACGAACAGGACCGAGGCCAATCCCGCGCAAAGCCAGATGACGCTGGCGGCCAGCGCTGCCCATGCCGTGCCGTTTGCGCCCAGCCTCGAACTGAGTATCCAGTACAGGACCACGCTCAACGAGGCCGCTCCGGCGGTGATCAGCGCGGCACGGCGTTCGTGCCGCATGGAGTTCAGCATGTCCGCGTAGAATCGGGCCGCATTCCAGAGCAGCGCCCCCTCGATCAGGATCAGCGTGCAGGGCGCGGCATCGGCGAATTCCGCCCCGAAGAGGATCGTCAGAATCCATCTCCCCCCGAATCCGAACACGGCGCCCGCGCCGATCATCATCACGGCCGTGCCTCCCAGCATGCTCCAGACGGACCGGCGCAGCGCCCGGGTGTCCCCCGCCTGATACAGCTGGTTGGAAAACGGCGCGAAGACCTCGGAAATGGCGTACAGCGGGCGGATCATCAGGGCGACCGGCAGCGCGATGTTGAAGATCAGCGTCTCCTCCGGCGTCCCGCGGTACGACAGGATCACGTTGCCGAGCTCGGCGAAAAAGTAATATCCGGTGCAGGACAGCAGCAGCCAGCCGCCAGCCTTCATGAGGCGTTTGCGGCCGTCCGGGGCGATCGGATGCAGAACCGTGAACCCGTGTTTCCGCCTCGCCCACAGGATGCCGCCGAGCCCGGCGCACCACGAGCCGACGGCATAGACGACGATCACGGCGGCCAGACCGTATTTCGCCTGAAAAAGCCATACTCCGGCGAGGATCGTGACGGTATTCCACAGCTGAAGCAGGTTCGATGCGACGAACTCCTTCAGGCCGTTGAGAAGCAGGGTCGTGGCGGCGAACAGGCTGAACGGCAGCGGCAGCAGCAGAAGCAGCCGGAAGATGTGCCGGGAATCGATCCCGTACCGTTCCATGCTGTCCCCTGTCAGCAGGACCACGGGCAGCACGGCCACGGTCAGGAACACCCCGACGAGGAAGACCCACCGCGCGCACCAGGCGAAAAAGCCGTGCGCCGCGTCGTCCTGTCCGCGGTTCCGGGCGTCCGGGATGCAGAAGAAGGACGCGTTCGGGATCCCCATCGAAAACAGCGCGACCAGTAGCGTGACCAGCGAAAACGTGCTGTAGAAAAAGGCATAGTCGTTCCCCGAAAGCCCGTTCGAGGTAAGCCGCCGCGTCAGATAGGCGCAGAACCCGATGACAAACGCGCACGACATGGAGAATGCCGTGTTGCCGAGGAAATACCGTCTGCCGCTGCTCATGGTCGTGTTTTCCGCTTAAATCATAAACTCAAACGGGAGTTCGAACTGAAGGGACATCCGCCGGCATCCGGTTCAGCGCCCGTTCTTCTGTCTTGCCAGTGTCTTGCGGATCTGCGCGAGCTGTTCGCCCAGCAGCCCGAGGATGAAGCACACCGCGCTCAGCAGGATCAGCATGACCGAGGCGGACGTGATCGTCCGCGACTTGCAGTAAATGAATACGCCCCATGCAAGCCCGAGCAAACCGGAGATCAGTCCGAGGCGGACAAACGTCGTCATCGGGCGCAGCAGGATCGCCAGGTTCAGGATCTCCGCCAGCGTGACCAGCGCGGTCCGCGTGCCGATCGTGCTCTTGCCTGCGAGACGCGGAGCGACCTCGATCTCCGTCCGGGAGACCAGTTTCCGGTCGTTCACCATCAGCAGCAGGATCACGTCGCTGAACGCCATCGTGTCCGGGCAGAGGTCCAGGTACGAGACCGCCTCGCTCATCCGGTAGCACTTCATGCCGGAATTGAGGTCGCGGACCGGCAGGCTCAGCAGCATGGAGGCGAACATGCGGATCACCCACTTGCCGAGGGTGCGGTAGCCGCCGGATTCGTTGTTGACGCGTTCGCCGACCACCAGGTCCGCGTCGGTCTCCACGATGCGCCGGAAACACTTCTCGACGTCTTCCAGGCGGTGCTGGCCGTCCGCGTCGATCGTGATCGCGAATTCCGTCTCCACGGCGCGAAGCCCGGTCTTCGTCGCGGCGCCGTAGCCGCGGTTGAGCTTGTGATGCAGCACGGCCAGATGCGGCGCATTCTCCTTCATTTTCAGGAGCAGCGCATAGGTGTCGTCGCGCGAACCGTCGTCCACCGCGACCACGCGCCAGCCGCGCTCCTTCGCGAACGCCAGAAGCGGCGGGAAAACGACGGGGATATTCTCCGCCTCGTTATAGCACGGCACGACGATGGAAAACGATGTATCCATAGTTCAATTCTCCTCGATTCTGCGGTACAGCCGGACGGTGCTCTCCTCGGCAAGCGGGATCTCACGCAAATCGGCGCGGGCTTCCACGTTCGACAGGATTTCGTCCTCGTCCTTGCGCACCAGGAAATAATCGAAATCGGCGAAGGTCCGGTTGTCCGGCTTCGGCGTTTCGATCGGCACCGCGCGTTTCATCCCCGAGTAATACCATTCGATGCAGGCGTACCAGAAGAACACCCTGCCGTCCGGGTTTTCCGCGCGCATGATCTCGCCCGCGGCCAGCCCGGAGCGGACCGGCGCGCGCGTGTCGTCGGAGAAGAGGTTGTCGACCCCGTTCTGAATCTGGAACGCCAGGATCACCGCGACTCCGGCGATCCCGGCATACAGGAGCGGACGCGGCAGAAGCTTCACCGCCCAGCGCCAGAACCACCAGCAGGTTATGAGCGTAAACACCATGAACAGCGGGATGTTCATCAGGAAATACCGATAGGCGTGAAGATGCGACAGCTTGAAGATCACGGCGTTGACCATCACGCTCACGATCAGCACGATGAAAAACGGATCCCATTTCACGAAATCCGGCACGACGCGGTCCGGCCACAGGATGCTCCATTTCGAGCCGCACGACTGAGTGTCCGTCCCCCCCTGCCCGGCGCGTCTTATGCAGCCGGCCACGATCAGCAGGACCACGCCCGCGACCGCGAACCCGAAATAAAGTTCGTAATTTCCGACGATGTTCCTGCGGATGAGTTCCAGCCAGCTTTCCAGTGCCCCCTCGCCCTTCGCCTCGGACTTCGCGATCTCCTCCGCGATCGCCAGCGGCATGACCTCGGACCCGTCCGAACCCGACAGCCCGAACAGATGCATCAGGCCATCGTGGATGCGTGCGTCGTAAAGGAACCTTCCGCAGAACCGCCAGTTGACCAGAACACGGCTCAGCAGGGCGGCCGCCCACGCCGCGACCGCCGTCAGCATGGGCAGGACCGGCAGGACGCGTTTCTCGCGCCACGCGGCCCACAGCCAGAAGAGCGCCGTGCAGCCGAACACCACACACGCGTTGCCGATCGCCTCGCTCCGGGCGAGCGACAGGCCGCCCAGCGCCAGGCCGAACCCGGCCGCCGTCCCGAACGAACGGAATCTCTCCCGGATCAGGCGGCAGGAACAATACAGCGCGGCGACCAGGAAAAAGATTTTTCCGGAATCGAGCAGACCGGCGCACGAGAACCGGATGATCTTCGGCGCGCAGGCGAAAAGCATCGCCCCGAACGCCGACGGTTCGTCCGGCAGGAATTGTTTCAGCAGGAGATACACGAACGGGACCGTCGCGACATAGAACACGCACGACACCGCCGACATCGCCACGTCGGGCCCCATCCCGAACAGCGTGAAAAACCGCGAGAGAAGCACGTTCAGCGACGGGATCGCCGGGTGCGCCGCCTCCGCGTACACCCCCGCCGCCAGCGCGCGCGACATCGCCGCATACACATTCCCGGTATCGCGGTAGGCGATGCCGTTGAAAAAGATCAGATGCGTCAGCGAAATGGCTGCACCGACCAGGACCGCGGCGATCAGCATCCATTCCGCGGCGGAAACTTTATGACGAAACACCCGAAACACCTTTCGTTTTACGTCCTGCATAAAATAGAAAAAGAGACCGTTATAATGTATCATCCTGACGTTGCAAATGCAAGCCGACGGGATGAAAAACACCGTTTTTTTCAGCTGAGACCATGTCGTTTTTCCGTTAAAACAAAACTTCTCTCTGCCGCGGACTTTTTTATCAATCCAAAAATGCGCTTGACATTCCAGCCGGTTTGTGATAGATTATGTTCCGGCACCTTGTTTTTCCGCCGCGTTTTTCACAGTCCCACCGTTCACGTCCATGCAGCAAACCGAGAAAAATAATCAGCAGGTTTTATCCGGTCCCGTCCGGGAGGACATGCCGTCCCCGCGGGCCGGGGATTTCGTGCGTTTCTTCCTGCGCGCGGTCCGGCCGTGGCGCTGGGTCTATCTCGGCGTGCTGGCGGGCGTGCTGGTCATCACGTCCGCCGGGTACGTGCTCCCGATCATCCAGAAACGCCTCATCAACGCCCTGACCGGACGCGAATCCGACGGCATCTGGTATCTCTTCGTCGTCGCGGGGATTCTGATGCTGGTGATCCGTTCGGAGGCGCTGCTCCGCCAGCGCGTCGTGAACTCCACCGTCCACAAGGTCATGTTCCGCCTCAAATCGGGCATCACGGAACGTCTGCTCGACCTGCCGCCCGGCCTGCTCGACCAGCTCGGCGGCGGCTACCTCTCCGGACGCCTCGCGAACGACGTCGTCCAGCTTCAGATCTTCTTCTCCAACACGCTCTTCACCGTCCTCGCGAACATCCTGAAAGTCGCGGGCGGCCTCGTCTTCCTCTTCCTCCTCAGCCCGCGCACCGGACTCGCCGTCCTCCTCGTGTTTCCCTGCTACGCCTTCCTGCTCTGGCGATTCCGCGGCCGGCACTACGCCGTCTCCCGCGAGATCAGCGAGCTCAACGCCCGGAACCAGCGCAAGCTCGCCTCCTCGCTCGGCAGCATCGGCCTCGTGAAGACCAGCGCCGCCGAGGAGCGCGTGGGCGGCGCGATCCGCACCGGATTCGCCCGCGAAACCCTGTTCCGCCTGCGCGCCGTGCGCCTCGCCAACACCTTCCTCTTCCTCACCGGGCTCATCCCCCTCGTCTGCCAGGGCATCCTCGCCGCCGTCGGCATCCACTTCATCCTGAAAGGACAGTGGTCGCTCGGGTCGCTCTGGGCGCTGAACTGCTACCTCATGAACGTCTTCCGCCCCGTCAGCCAGCTCTGCGGCGCGTTCCCGCTCGCGCAGTCCGCCCTCGCCTCCGCCGCGCGCCTCATCGAGCTCCAGAACGCCACGCGCGAGCCGCGCCTCGACTCCGGCGTCGAAGACTTCGAACTGAACGGCGCCATCGAGCTGCGCAAGCTCACATTCGCCTACCACGCCGGCCGCGCCGTGCTGGACGGCATCGACCTCACGCTCGAACCCGGCGCGAAGCTCCTCGTCTCCGGCCCGTCCGGCGCGGGCAAAAGCACCCTCTTCGCCCTCCTCCTCGGGTTCTACAAGCCCGTTTCCGGCGCGATCCTCCTCGACGGACGCCCGCTCGACGACTACAACGTCCGCGCGCTCCGCCGTCAGATCGGATACCTCGGCCCCTTCCCCGAATTCATCCCCGCCTCGATCCGCGCCAACCTCACGCTCGGATGCACCGAAACGCCCTCCGACGACGCCGTGTTCGACGCCCTCGCCGCCGCCGGGGCGGATTCCGTGGTCCGCGCGCTTCCGCACAAGCTCGACACCGTGCTCACCGAATCCGTACGCAATTTCTCAGCCGGAGAACGCCTCCGTTTCGCACTCGCACGCGAACTCCTCCGAGGCACGCGCGTCCTCCTGCTCGACGAAGCCACGGCGCACCTCGACGCCGACAACGAAACGCGGTTCCTGGAGACCGTCCTCCGCGTCTTCCGCGACCGCACCGTCCTCATGATCCGGCACACGCCGCATCCGCTCACGGACAAGTTCCCCGTGCTGCGAATCGGCGTTTCCCGGGCCTGATTTTTCATCGATCACCGGGCTGTTTTCCTTTTACCGGATCATCCGCGACACCTCTTTTTTATCACTGCTTAAACCTCTAAACAACATTTGTAACATATTACAGACAAGGATATTACAGTCTTCGCACAGCATATCGCGCACCCCTGAAACACAAAAACATTCCGATATTTTTTTATTGATTGACTTGTTTTTGGTAGATTATGATATATATTATACGCGTGTCTAAAATTAAAAAACAACTTGGACTGGCGGATTGAGTACGTTTTTAAGCCGGCCCAAACAAAGAAAAGGTACACGGCATGGCTACTTGGTACACATTCTACGATTCCACGAATAAGAAACTTTTTCAGGGGACTGATCTTTCCGACTACAATCTGGCGTCTGCTATTAACTATGCGGATTTTTCCAGCGGCGACACTATTGAGGTCACGGTCAAGGATAATAGTACTTCTTATACCTCCGGCACTCCCTCTGGTACATATCTTCTGTATCCGATGGAAATCTCCGCGAATAAGACTCTGACAATCTATGCCCAGCGTTTCGAAAACAAGGGCTCCAGTGGTATTACCTTCTCCGGCTCAGGTCTTAACCTGACCTTTTTATTCAGAGACCAGTTCAAAGTAAAACCTGACCAGCCTACCCCAATCACGATTCGGGGGGGAGCCACTGTCACGATTCAGAAGGAATCTGAGTCGACCAAAAGGATATCCAACTGGGCTCCAATGACCATTGATACGATAACGTTTACGGTGGAGGAAGGTTCCACGTTCATCGCAGCGGATCGCTTCAAGAATCAGAATGGGGGTAAAGTCGTATTCACAGACTCCACTTTTTCCGCGGGCACATTCTACAACAGAAACACCACGTCTGAGGTTTCCTTCACCAATGCCACGGTCAATCTTAGGGGCGGCTACTTCCTGATTGACCAACAGAATGTTACAACAGACACGGTTCAGTGCTATTCCCTGGAGAATGAAGGGATTGTCGACATCAAAAACGGGACCAAGTTCACCGCGGATACCGACACAAACAGCCAAGGCGTCCAAAACAAAGGCACCATCAATGTCACGCAGTCCGACGTCTCGGCGAAAATATGGACGAATGCCGGCACGCTCAACATCACGGGCGGCGTCCCGTCCCTGACTCTGACCGGCATCACGGCCGACCCCACCGGCAAAACAATCACGGTAAAGGACAGCAACAGCACTACCGTCGCCACCGGCTATGTCACAAACGTGACGAAAACGGGTGGGGCCTGGTCGACCGTCTTTGTCAGCCCCGGACTGGTTGCCGGCAATTACTACACGGTCACGATCGGCGAAGGCGAAGGCGAAACCGTTTTCAACGCTCAAAAGGCGGCCACGACGCTTCCCTTGTTCACTGTGACGGATACCTTCACGAACAATTCCGGCAAGACCGTTACGGTGACGAATGCCGCGTTCGAGGCCGGCACGCTCTCGAACAGCGGCACGATCACCGTCACGGACTCCACGTTCACGGCGGAAACGGTAACAATAGCCGGCACATTCACGGTCAAAGGCACGAGCGAGCTGACAATCGGCACGAACACCGGCACGCTCACCGGCACGATCAAGACCGACAGCGCGGCGGCGACTACGCTGAACGCTTCCAACATCACCGGCAATGCGACCAACGGCGGCGCCATCACGGCGCAGAACGATCTGACCTTCACCGGCGCGAATACGCTGGAGAATATCACCCTCACTGCAAACACATCCGGCAAGACCGTCACGGTCAGCGGTTCGGACAATTCGCTCACGGTCAAGGGCACGAGCAAGCTGATGATCGGCACGCTCGTCGGCGAGATCAAGACCGACAGCGCGGCGGCGACTACGCTGGACGCTTCCAACATCACCGGCAAGATTGACACAACAAACAACAATGCCCTCCTCGGCACCATCACGGCGCAGGACAACCTGACCTTCACCGGCGCGAATACGCTGAAGAACATCAAGTTTGATGCGACCGGCAAGACCGTCACGGTCAATTCCGGCGCCACGCTCACGGTCAAGGGCACGAGCAAGTTGACGATCGGCACGCTCGTCGGCACGATCAAGACCGACACGGCAGCGACTGCACTGAATGCTTCCAACATCACAGGCAAGATTGACACAACAAACAACAATGCCCTCCTCGGCACCATCACGGCGCAGGGCAGCCTGACCTTCACCGGCGCGAATACGCTGAAGGACATCACGTTTGATGCGACCGGCAAGACCGTCACGGTCAATTCCGGCGCCACGCTCACGGTCGGCGGGAAAAGCACGCTGACGATCGGCACGCTCGACGGCACGATCAAGACCGCCGCGGGAACCACGCTGAACGCTTCGAGCATCACCGGAAAGGTCTCCGGTTCTTCGATTCCTGGCACTCTTGACGCTCAGGGCGATTTGACATTTACCGGCGACAATGTTTTGACCAACATCAACCTGAGCGCGGCTGAAAAAACCGTCACGGTCAGCGGTCCGGACAATACGCTCACGGTCGGCGGGAAAAGTACGCTGACGATCGGCACGCTCGACGGCCAGATCGAACTTGCCGACGGCGCGGAAATCAGAAATTCCACGGTTTCGGATTCCTCCAGCGGCACCGGCACGCTGAACGTCACTTCGGGCTACAGCGTCACGTTCTCCGGCTCGAACGATTTCGCCGTGTTCGACATCACGAACGGAAACAACGCGACGATCAACGTCACGAATTCCACGGTCTCGGCGGCCTCGGTCACGAACGAAGCCAACGCGACGATCAACGTCACGAATTCCACGGTCTCGGCGGCCTCGGTCACGACCAGCAGCGGCGAAGGGGCTTCGTTCACGGTCAAGGGCACGAGCACGCTGACGATCGGCACGCTCGACGGCACGATCACGACCAACAGCGCGGCAGCGACTACGCTGAACGCTTCCAACATCACCGGCAAGATTGACACAACAAACAACAATGCCATCCTCGGCACCATCACGGCGCAGAACAATCTGAACTTCACCGGCGCGAATACGCTGAACAGCGTTACGCTGAGCGCGGCTGGAAAAACCGTCAAGATCAATTCCGGCGCCACGCTCACGGTCGACAACAGCTCCCGTCTCACCGCCGACACCATCACGAACCAGGGCGGCACCATTAAGCTGACGTACAATGACGCCCCCATCAAATGCATCTCCGTCACGAACCCGATCAACAATACCGTCGACAGCACCACAAATATCCGGGGTTCCATCACGATCGACATCTCGGCGCTGCAACCGAAACAAGGAACGACCGATGAATATGCAAGAACGAAGATCGCGGACTTCATCGTGGCCAGCGGACAGGAGGGCACGATCCATCTGGTCCGCGGTTCCGATGCCGTGACCGACCTGAATTTTGAGGTCGTACGCAATTCCGTCTATCCCGATGAGAACGGCATCTGGATCAAAGACACCCCTTTGAATCCAGAGGTGCCGACGTATCTCTTTGTCAATGCCGCATGGAAAGATTCCCGCCCGTCCTCCATTACGTACGCCCCGGCCGGGGGTAATGATCCTATTCCCCTGACTTTCGCCGGGAAGAACCACAATGCGTTCTACAGCGTTCAGGACGCCATCGACGCCGCAAAAGTATATAAAAATGAAACTGGGAAAGATTGCACCATCGTCTTCTACAAGACATCCGACAGCAAATGCCTGGATTTCCTGAATCAGGGGACCATTACAGTCAATACGAACGTGACGTTTGAAACCAATGTGGCGGCGAGTGATATCACCGCGGTCAAGATGGACTCGCTCCACATCAATACCGAGTCCACCGCGACGTTCCGGAACGGCTTATACTCAATGGAGGACTACATCGACAACAGCGGCACGCTGAAAGTCCTTGATTACGCCAAGTTCAATGCGAACATGATCGGGAATGGAAACGGCACGGTCCTCGTCGACACGACATCCCGAATCGTCTCCGACGCCATCGAAAAAGGCGACATCCAGCTCGAAATCATCGACGGCACGAGCCACAAGATCAACGGCCTTGATCCGTGGATCATCCGCCCGATCAGCTCCATCGTGGACGACCAGGAGGTCGATATCGTGGTGCCGGTCCCGGGCCCGGGCGGCGGCGAGAAGACTTTCCTTGATGTCAAGAAAGGCGACAAGCTTGTCAGAGATAATGAATCCAGCAACTATTACATTTACCGGGACGGAAAGTATTACTCGGCGTTGGGCAAGGATAGTGATAGTTGCACTGAAGCTGATGCTCCTTCCGATATCACCGTCTGGAACTGCACGGACCAATACAGGGGCCTGTACCTGGTCAGCGACGTCTTCGACCTGAGACCCGCCACCGGCATCGCGTCGATCACGGTTGGAGTGGATGAATACTTCCGCTATACGGAGGGTGATGGAAACGGTCGCTACGCGTGGAAGACGGAATCGGATACTCCTCAGATCGTCTATACCGAAACGTCCGATGTAAGCAACGGTACGCCTGTTTATTCTCCGGAAAATCCGGCAGTGTCGACGGGGTCTGTTTCCGCCGCCACCCCCTATTACTGGTCGAACACGATCTATGTGGACGATGGTTTCAACTCGGGAACGACATCATTCACGACGGAAGGCAACAAAACCGTCAAGGCGACCTTTTCCGACGGCAAGGAGGAGACGGCCCCCACTGCGGACACCGGCGTCTACGCGTTCAATTCCTTCGTATCGGCGTTCAACAGCGTATACAGCAGGAATCATAGTGTCGGGAAGGAGAACGAGGGTCTCGTCCTCCGCCTGCGCGCAGGCACGTATGATGAAAAGAATTTCCAACTGGACCCCGAATTCACGTTGCAAAACAACGTCATCATCGAACCGGACAAGACGAACGGCACAACTTACGACGAAGTGACGCTGGAGCTCGGCGGACTGTGGGAGAAAGATAAGCCATCTAACGTCCGCCTGATGGAATTCTCCCATCTGAAGAGCCTGACCATCGGCGGGAAAGAGGAGGATAGCAATGAAGACTGGGCTAATAAAAGCAAGAACTGGCATATCGGCACCCAGAGCGTCTATAAAAAGAAAGAGACCGGCGTCCTTTCCTTTGTGGACATCGGAACCCTGACGATCAACGGGACCCTGAAGGCGCAGGACGGCGCGACCGTCCGCATCATCAACTGCGCGGATGTAACCAGCAACAAGCACCTCTCCGTGGTCGGCGGCACGTTCATCTTCGACAACTCCAACATCACGCTTGCCGGCTCGCATTCGGACCGATTCCCCCATACGAAGAATGGCGCCATCTCCACGGAAAACAAAGACAGCGGCGCCGGCAACATCATCGTGCGCAACTCCACGTTCGTAGTAGAAGGCACGTCCACTGCCACGGAACCCGGACTCTACGTCAATCTGAAAACCGATGCCGAATTCATGATCACCGGCACATGCACGGTCAACGGCGTCTTTACCAATGCGAATGAGAGCGGCGCAAATTCCAAAACGACGATCACGTTCAGCAACGCCACGCTGGATGAAAATACGAAAATCCAGGCAGGCGATCCCGCTCAGGGCGGCGCGGCCCTGAAGTTCGACGGCTACAACACCCTCGACGGCACCACCGTCGCCCAGAACGGGAACAGAAACATGACCGTGGAAGCCGGCGCCACCGTGAACATGACCAACGAGGCGTCCATCTCCGTCGGCGGCTCCGTCAACGTCCAGAACTGCGGCAATATCTCCCTCGACAATTCCAGCATCTCCGCGGGCTCCTTCGACAACACCGGCAGCCCCACCCTGACCAACGGATCGACCGTCAATCTGGGCGACGGCACGTTCACCAACCAGGTGAACGGCGTGCTCACGGTCGACCTGCAGGGCGACGGCGGCATCGGCGTCACGGCCGGCGGCATTACAAACTATGGCCTCATCCAGATCGACCTCAGCCACACCGATTATCCCCCGGAAGCCATGACGATCGACATCTTAGGCCTCAACAACTCCGACGGCGGCACGGTGACGGTCATCGGCGGAGGCGGAACAGCCGAAGAGAAAGAAGACGACAGCGGCAAGAAGTACATCCAGATCCTGCTGAACGACCCCCAGACGCAGACCCTGTACGTGAACGGCACATGGGATCCGGATCCGGATCCGGATAATGCATGGAGAAAAGGCAAGAACGTCGGCTCCCGCATGTACTACGGCTACAATTCGTTCAAGGACAATATGTCCGCGAACGTGCCCGATAAAGACAAGCACCGCTACATGACCTTCACCAACAATACGGACAAGGTCGTTTACTTCGGCGGCAGCCAGTACAACGATTTTTCGATCGAATCTGAATCCCCTCAATCTATCACGCTGACCACGCTGGCTGGCACCGCGATCATCGTCAAGCCGGGCGAGAACGCCCCGGTCCACTATATCCGCGAAACCGCCGGGGACATGAAGTGGGTCACTGCAAACGGGTCTGTCCAGTATTACGCATGGAAGTACGGCAAGGACAGTTTCATTTACACGGAAACGCTTAACATCAAGACCGGCTCTTCTGACACATCTTTTTATAACTATCAAGAGGTACAGACGCCCGTTAATAAATCCACCGTCTACTACAGCGTTGACGGAACTCCGAAGATTACTGTCGGGGAGGACGTTTATAACAGAGATTCCGCGGATGACTACCAGCTGGTCCGGAACGGTTCCACGGTCTCCTATTATGCCTGGAAGAATAATAACGATGTTATCGTCTACACCGATACGATCAGCATCAAATCTCAAACCGATGGTGGCAGCAGCATTTATCTTTATTCTTCTGTGGCATCGTTCTCGAATGACGACGACGACAGTACAACAAGAACTATCGAACTCGCCGGCGACACTGCCAGAATGGGCGCCCTCACGGTCGCCGGAGGTCAGGCGGTCACGCTCTCCGGCGCGACCATGAGCCAGAGCACGGGAAAGGAGATCACGAACTCCGGTACGCTGAACGTCGGAACGGGCGAAAGCGCGAAGCTGACGCTGTCCGTGGCGAAATCCAAAGTCACCCGCGACGTGAAGGTCAGGATCATCGCCGCTAACGGCGCCGAGGAATACCAAACCATCAGCGTCCCCGCGGAGACAGACCCGGAGAAGGAGAATTCCACCGTTGTCGTGAAGTCCGGCTCGTTCATCGTCGGCCAGCCCTATACCGTCGAAGTCACCGACATGCACCAGTGCAGCTATGAAAAAGACAAGCAGACCAACGAATCTTGCATTGACGTGGCCGTGAAAGTCGTCCCGGACAACAACAATAACGCAGTTGATTTCCGCGAGGTCAATATCATCGTTCGCAACGCCCAGGGAGCAAAGTACACCTATTCTAAATATAAAATTAAGGAGGGCGATTCTTCCGTCAAGCTGACAAATCCCGGCTTCGGGTCTGAGTCTATTGAAGTTGTCGACGACACTCGCTTTGCCCTGGATTACAATTCGGAGACTGGTCAGCTGAAATTGAAAGCGGGCGACGAGGCTATTGATCTGGCCAAGGATACGATCGTACGGGTGCAGGGTACCAGTACCAATGGCACATGCCAGTTCGACTATTCGTATGTTGTCAAGCAAGGTTCTTATGCCGCCCACGATACGATTGACGACAAAGTCAATGCAAACTTCGGCACAGGCTACTACTACGTCGAAGTGGAGGAGGCGTCTGTCTCGGAATCCGCCGAAGTCGACAGCATTTCCGGCTCCGTCGTCACGGCGCAGAATGTCACGAACAACGGCACGCTCACGGTCGCCTCGCAGAAGGTTTTCGGCGTGGAAGATGAGAAAGCGAAGCGCAAGTCCGCGAAGCTCGTCCTCGACGTCGACAAGAACAACGTGGCCCGCTGGATCACCGTGAAGGCGGGATCCACAGACTACTCCATGTACGTGGCGGCGAACGAGTCGAAAGCCGTTCTCGCCTCCGAGGATTTCAAGGTCGGAACCAGCATTAGCGGTGTAACGGTCTTCGACAGTTTCACCAGGACGGTTACGGCGAAGAATGGCGAACTGGTAATCGACGGCCTTGTCGCGGATGATAACAGAGACTTCACGGTAAAGTACGGTTCCTCCGACATCGCTCTCAACGAAAACAACGTGACTTACAACTCCGACAGGACGACCGCGACCATCTCCGACGTTTCGGGCATTACTGACGGCCACGAATACTCCGTGACGGTCACGGACAAGAGAACGGTTTCCGCCGAAGCGGAAGGTCTCGCCGAGTTCACCGCGGCCAACGTCACGAACAACGCCGGCGCGACCATCACGGTCACGGATGCGGAGTTCAAGGCGACCGGAACGGTCAAGAACGAGAAGAACGAGGCGGACGCGACCATCACGGTCACGAACTCGAAGTTCTCGGCGACCGGAACGGTCACGAACAACGGCACGTTCACGGTCGGCGGCAAAAGCACACTGAACATCACTTCGCTCGACGGCACGATCGAACTGCTCGACGGCGCGGAAATCAGGAACTCCACGGTCTCCAACGGCGGCACGCTGAATGTCGGAACGCATGAAGTGGAAAGTGTCGCAACGGGCAACAACGTCTCGTTCACCGGCGTGAACGATTTCGCATCCGCCATCACGAACCTCGGCGCGATCACGGTCACGAATGCCACGCTCAAGGCGGCTTCGGTCGACACCTCCGCCATAGGCGCGTCCTTCACGGTCGGCGGCGTCAGCACGCTGAACATCGGCTCGCTCGACGGCGAGATCACGCTTGTGAATATTGATATTCCCGGTGAGGAGCCCGAAGCTGATCCAGTTACAGTCAATCCCACGCTGCATGCTTCCATAGTTTCCGGCGGCATTCTTGATGTCTCGGCGGGCAAACTGACCTTCACCGGCGCGAACACGCTGAACAGCGTTACGCTGAACGCGGCGGGCAAGACCGTCACGGTCGGAAACGAAACCGGCGACTCCCTGACGGTCGGCGGC
>ONQZ01000060.1 GCA_900320095.1 uncultured Lentisphaerota bacterium | reverse complement strand
CGCAATCGACAACCCGGACGGCTCGACCTGGGTCAACATCGGCTACCTCACGAACGAGGACGATATCCAGTGGAAAAATAAGGTCGGAAACCTGACCGGAAACGCATCGGGAATCAATTCGATCGTGTGGTACGCTCCCGAACTGTATGCGCTCGGCGTGTGGAAGGACGGCAAGGAAGACTGGGCGACGCTCAGCAGCAGTTTCGGCGGCTCGACGGACAAATGTTCTACGCGGTCGGGCTCGACGGCACGGCGGCGTCCCTCGGCTCGACGAACTGGTCCGGCTGGGAAGTCCGTGCGATCGGCGATTTCGCGGGCGACAAGAAGGACGACATCGTGCTGTTCCACAAGGCGACCGGTTCGATGGTCATGTGCGCAAACGGCAACCTCGACAGCTTCGTGTCCCTTGCCCAGCTCGACGCGGAAGACTGGTTCGTGGTCGGCGCGGGCGATTACAACGGCGACACGAAGGACGACCTGCTCGTGCGTCAGTATTCCACCGGCATGCTCGGCTACTACAGCGCGGGCGACACATCGAACTGGGTCGAGCTCGGCCGCGGCGTCGACATGAACTGGACCGTGATCGCTTAAACGCCAGGATAAAACGTGCGCGAGCGTTAGCCGCGCACTACTGCAACACAGCTCGCTGTGTCCCCGAACTGGAAACAGTCCGGGGGCTTTTTTTGCGAAAAAGTCACGAAATGAGTGAAAAATAACGGAATTCAGCTTGATTTTCCGGAAAGTTGGTCTATATTATAAGACACGTTGAAACAGAAACCTTAATCCGTCTGTTCGGATTCGGTGGGTCGCAGGACCCGCATGACCGCGGGGTTTTCTTTCATGCGCAGGGATTTCCGGCTGATGTGCCGCCTCGTTTTTCTGATCCCGGCATGGCGCAGCGCCGGGGAGCATTCGCTCCGGCTGCGGAAAAAAGGACTCGCGTTCGGCCGATTTCCGGGCTCGCGGACAGGGATTTTGTTCGACACCAACCCTCAACCCCGAACGGAAAGACACAGGACACCATGGAAGGAAACGCGAGAGACATCAGACTCTACAGCGGGACATCACATCCGAAACTCGCCGAATCGATCGCACAATGCCTGGGACAGCAGCTCGGCCACGTGACCGTGCAGAGATTCCCGGACGGCGAAATTTTTGTCCAGTACAAGGATACGCTGAGGAATGCGGACGCATTCATCATGCTGGACGCCGCCCGCCGCGCGTCCGCCGCCAGAATCACCGCGGTGATCCCGTTCTTCGGATACGCCCGCCAGGACCGCAAGGACAAGCCGCGCGTACCGATCACGGCGAAGCTCGTCGCGAACCTGCTGACCACCGCGGGCGCGAACCGCATCCTCGCCATGGACCTCCACTCCCAGCAGATCCAGGGATTCTTCGACATCCCGGTCGACCACCTGTACGGCGCGTCCGTGCTGATCCCGTATCTGCGTGGCAAGACTGACTCGGAATCCGTGATCGTCTCCCCCGACTCCGGCAGCGTGAAGATGGCGCAGTCGTTCGCCGACCGCCTGGGCTGCGGATTCGCCGTGGTGGCGAAACGCCGCCTCGACGCGAACCATGTGGCATCCTCTCACCTGGTCGGCGACGTGAAGGGCCGCACATGCGTCCTGGTCGACGACATGACCAGTACGGCGGGCACGCTCTGCGCCGCCGCCGAGCTTCTGAAGCGCGAAGGCGCGTCCCGCGTGCTCGCGGCGGTGTCGCACTTCCTGGCGCGCGAAGAAGCGTTCGAGAAGCTGAAAGCCAGCTGCATCGAAGAGCTGATCACGACGAACTCCGTTCCGACCAATCTGACGGGCGACAGCGTCCACACGCTGGACATCGCCCCGCTCCTCTCCGAAGCGATCAGCCGCATCCACAACGGCGATTCCCTTAATTCGCTTTTCCAGCGCTGAGCGGAAAAGCACCCGAAACGAAACCAGACAACCCACACATAACCGACACATTACACGAAAGGACCGAAAATGGCAAAAGTCAAACATGTGTTGAACGTGCAGGCGCGTACGGCCGGTACCACCAACGACGCACGCCGCCTGAGAAAGACCGGACTGATCCCCGCGATCGTCTACGGCAAGGGCATTGAGCCGAAATGCATCTCCGTGAACGCCACGGAATGGCAGATGCTCTCCCGCAACGAGCTGAACATCCTCTCCCTCGTCGAGGACGGCAAGGAAACGCTCGTCCTGCTGAAGGAAGTCCAGCACGACCCCATCCTCAACCGCGCCAGCCATCTGGATTTCCAGGCGATCCGCATGGACCAGAAGATCAAGGCGCACGTCGCGGTCCGTCCGGGCCACGAACTGCCCGCGGGCGCTTCCGCCGGCGGCCTGCTTGAGCAGAACCTCCACGAAATCGAAGTGGAAAGCCTTCCGCAGGACCTCCCCGAAGAGATCATCGTGGACGTCTCCGGCATGAACCTCGGCGACATGATCCACGTCGGCGACATCGCGATGCCCGAAGGCGTCACCGCCGTGACCCACGCCGACATCGTCGTCTTCACCGAAGTCGATGAGTCCGCCGCAGCCGCTGAAGAGGAAGCCGCTCCCGCCGAAGGCGAGGAAGCCGCCGAACCCGAAGTCATCGCCGAAAAGAAGACCGAAGAACGCGCCGCGGCCCGCGAGGACCGCAAGAAAGCGGAGTAATCTTCCAGCTTTGTTTGCGATGCGGAAGAGCCTCCGGACGGAAGAACACGGAAAGGACAGCGCAGCATGGCGGACGGGACACATCAGATCCGGCTCATCGTCGGTCTGGGAAATCCGGAAAGCAAATACGAAGGCACGCGCCACAACGCCGGATTCATGTTTGCCGAACGCCTCCTGACCAGGCTCCCGCGTTCCTTCCAGCGAGTCCACGGGTTCCAGTCCTACTACTGGAAAGGGACCTATGCCGGAGCGCCGCTGATCGTTCAGACGCCTTTGACGTACATGAACCTGAGCGGCGAGGCGGTGGCCCCGCTGATGCGGAGCGAAGGGATCGCGCCGGACGAGGTGCTGGCGGTCCATGACGACATGGACATCCCCCTCGGGCGGATCCGGATCCGCAAAGGAGGCGGCAGCGCCGGGCACAACGGGATCAAGTCGCTGATCGAAGAGATCGGGTCCGAAGGATTCCACCGGATGCGCATCGGCGTCGGCCACGCGGAAAGCCGCGGGGACGTGATCGACTACGTCCTTTCGGAGTTCAGCGAGGAAGAGCGCACGGTATTCGACCGGGTGCTCGCCGGGGCCGCGGAAGCCGCCATCCTGATCCTGAGGCGCGGCATCGCAATGGCAATGAATCAATACAATCCGCGCGACTTCAGCGCGGACGAAGACAGCCAACCGAACAAAACAACAACAGAAACGTCTGTAAACAACAAATAAGCAACACCTGGAGGTGCAGTCTTGAAAAAGTACGAAGCAGTATTCATCCTCGACCCGCGTAAAGTCGACGATGAGGGCAAGGCCTTTGCCGGTCAGTTCGAACAGCTGATCAACGGCTGGGGAGGAAAGATGATCGAGAACGTCGCGATGGGCCGCAAGACCTTTGCGCGTGAGATCAAGAAACGCAAAGCCGGCTACTATTTCGATTTCGTGTTCGAAGTCGAACAGGCCAAGGAAGCGACGCTCCGCGACGAGTTCCGCCTGGACGAACGCGTCCTGCGGTTCCTCTCCATCGTCTACGACCGTCCGGAACACGTCCGCTCCAAGCTGGCGATCCCGGAACCGGCGACGACGGCTCCCGCGGCTCCCGCGGCCGACGCCGAGTAACAAACTGATTGAAGAAAGGAGGCGAGTCACATGGCATCTCTGAACAAAGTGCTTTTGATCGGGAATCTGACCCGGGATCCGGAGCTCCGGTATCTGACGGGCGGCAATTCCGCCGTCTGCGAATTCGGAATTGCGATCAACCGCCGCTTCATGCAGGCGAGCGGCCAGGAAAAAGACGAAACATGTTTCCTGGAGATCGTTGTTTGGGGCAAACAGGCCGAGACTTGCTCCCGTTTTCTCCAGAAGGGCAGCACGGTCTTCATCGAAGGGCGTCTGGTCTACGATCAGTGGACCGAAAAGGACACCCAGAAGAAGCGCTCCCGCGTCCGCGTGACGGCCGAACGCGTGCAGTTCCTCTCCGGACGCCGCGACGACCAGGGCGGCATGCCCGGCGAAATGCCGCCGGAAGACGACGGCTACCAGCAGCGCGCTCCGCGTCAGGGCGGCTACCAGCAGGGCGGCTACCAGCAGGGCGGCGGTTATCAGAACCGCGCTCCGCAGGGCCAGCCCTACCGCCGCCAGCAGTTCGACGAGCCGCAGTACAATCCGGCTCCGAACATGCAGCCCGGCCAGGGCGGCATGGCGGACTCCGGTCCGGACCCGCTCGAAAACGTGGACGACATCCCCTTCTGATCAATCCAAACCAACCTATTAACAAACGAGACTCAATATGGCAATGCAACAGAAAAGACGCCACGCAAAGCGTCGCACCAACAAAGCGAAGATCTGCAGATTCTGCGAGAATCACGTGAACTACATCGACTTCAAGGACGGGGAACAGCTCCGCCGTTTCCAGACCGAAAAAGGCCGCATCCTCCCCCGCCGCATCACCGGCACCTGCCTGAACCATCAGAAGATGCTCAGCACGGCCCTGAAGCGCGCCCGTATCATCAGCGTGGCTCTCTGAGCCGGAACCCATCAGCAAAGGAAATTCAATCATGGCACATGTCAAACTGATCCTTCTGCAGGACGTTGAAGACCTCGGCCTCGCCGGCGAAGAAGTTCACGTCGCGGCCGGCTACGCCCGCAATTACCTGATCCCCCGCGGATTCGCGACCGTCGCGTCCACCGGCGTGCTCCGTCAGCTCGAAGCCCGCAAGGAAAAGATCGAAGCGAAGCGCAAAGCCGACCTCGAAGCCGCGCAGGCGCTCTCCGCCAAGATCGCGACACTCGACATCACGATCCCGATGCAGGCCTCCGAAGACGGCCACCTCTTCGGCTCCGTCTCCGAACGCACCATCTACGAAAAGCTCGCCTCGATGGACGTCAAGGTCAACATCAACAAGATCCGCCTGGATGCCCCCATCCGCACGATCGGCGAATTCAAGGTCGACATCAAGCTCCACCAGAACGTCACCGCCGTCGCGACCGTCAAGGTCGTCGGCGCCGCCTGATCTCTCGGGAGTGTTTCATGCCTGATCGTTACGATCATGCACAGGAAGGCGCCGGACCGGCAGGTTCCGGGGAGAATTCTTCCCGGAACGCCGTTTCGGCCGCTTCCTCTTCTTCGGGCGCCATCCCGCAGGCCGCGGACTACGCGGACTACGAGGTGGAACGCTCGGTCCTCGCATGCATCCTGGCCGATCCGACGTGCATCAACACCGTCACATCGATGCTCGGCGTACGGATCCGTGCCGCCGCCCAGGGCAAGAACGCCCCGGACAGCGAGCTGACCGGATTCGCGCGGAACGCGAAGATCATGTTCCGCGATCCGAAGCACGCCGCGATCTACCAGAGCATTCTCGAGGTCAAAAGCAAGTCGCCCAACGACTCGCCCGACCTGCTCTCCATTGAGGACAACCTGCGCCGTTCCGGCAAGCTCGAAATGGTCGGCGGCGTCGAAACGCTCCTGGACATCCAGTCGTCCATCGGAAGCGTCGCGAACGTGGAAAACTGGTGCGGCATCCTGCGCCAATGGGCCATGCTCCGCGAAATGATCAACGCCTGCACGTCCGCCCTTCAGCTCTGCCGGGAACCCGGCGGAAAAGAGATCCACGAGCTCCTGGACGGGATCGAACAGACATTCTTCGCCGTCCGCAACGACTTCGTCCGCTCCGAGATCAAGAGCATCGGCGACCTCGTCCAAGACGCGTTCAACCATTTCCTCGCCCTGATGGACAAACGGATCGAGCCGGGCATCCCGACCGGATTCTCCGACCTCGACAAGCTGCTCGGCGGCGGCCTGAAAAAACAGGAAATGGTCGTGCTCGCGGCCCGCCCGTCCATCGGCAAGACGGCGCTGGCGCTGAACATCGCGCGCAACATCGCGATGCGGAATCTGCCGGACAAGCGCGTCGACCGCGACCAGCAGCCCGTGAGCAAGGACGTCAAAAGCGTCGCGTTCTTCTCGCTCGAAATGAGCGCGGAACAGGTCGCGCAGCGTCTCCTCTGCACCGAATCGAAAGTGTCCCTTTCGTCCATCTCGGACGGCAGCTTCAACATCGAGGAGACCAACAGGCTTTCCCGCGGCGCGGAAGCACTCTCCAACGCACATCTTTTCATCGACCCGACCGGCGGTCTCTCCATCTTCGAACTGCGCGCGAAAGCCCGCAAGCTGAAGGAATCCGAAGCCGGCCTGGACCTCATCATCATCGACTACCTGCAGCTCATGCGCGCGGGCGATGTCTCGTCGCGCGACGGCCGCCAGGTGGAAGTGTCCGCCATTTCCGGCGGCATCAAAAAACTCGCCAAGGATCTGGACATCCCGATCCTCGTGCTGTCCCAGCTGAACCGCGAAGTCGAGAAGACGCCGAACAACAAGACGGCGCGCCCCCGGCTCAGCAATCTGCGCGAATCCGGCTCCATCGAGCAGGATGCGGACGTGGTGATCTTCCTGCACCGCGACCGCGACGAAGCCAAGGAAAACAACCGCGAAGCCGCCCGCAACGGGGTGGAATCGCTGCTTTTAGTCGAAAAGAACCGTAACGGAAAGACGGGCGAAGTGAAGGTGAACTTCTTCCCGAGCCTCATGGAATTCCGTTCGATCACCCATAAATACGGCGAACAGGACATTCCGGCGTCCATGAAACAGAAACCGGAATCCTGACGTTACCATATCCCGGAGAACGAAACATGAAATACAAACGGCTTGTGACAGTGCTGGCAATGCTGATTGCCGCGTCCGCGTTCGGTCAGAGCATCGACCGGGTCGTCTTCCTGCAGCAGGGGGCGTATCCTTTCTCCGAAGACATCTTCGAGATGAACACGCAGACGAAGGCCGGCATGCCGTACTCCGAACGCATCGTGAACGAGGACGTGCGCCGTCTATTCGCGCTCGGCATGTTCGCCGACGTGGTTTCCGAGGTCAAGGACCTGTCCAACGGGAACAAGGAAGTCGTTTTCAAGATCACCGCGAAGAAGAACGTGTCCGAAATCTCGTTCAAGGGCAACCGCAAGTTCAGCGACGACGAACTGATGAAGCTCGTGAAGCTCCGTACGGACATGCCGCTGAACGACGCCCTGCTGATCGAGTCCGCCCGCGAACTGCGGAAATTCTACGAGGATAAAGGCTACACGGAAGCACAGGTCGACTCCTCGCCGGAAGCCGATGGCGACAACAGCGTGAAGGTGATCTTCAACATCGCCGAGCACCTGCGCGTGCGCATCGACAACGTCGAGTTCGAGGGGATGGAGGTCTACAAGCCGTCCGAGGTGAGAGACCTGCTCGAGACGCGCTATTTCTTCGGCAGCGCCAAATGGCTCTCGTTCATGCCGTGGGCATGGATGGGCCTGCAGCCGAACCTCGGCCTCTACGACAGGGATTTCGTCACGCGCGACAAGATCCGTCTGCGCGAACTCTACTGGCAGAAGGGCTACCTCGACTTCAAGGTGACCGACGTGGTCGTGACCGAACACGAGGACGATCCCGAGCTGGTCGACGTGAAATTCGTGGTGGAGGAAGGCGAGCCCTACTTCATCAACAGCATCCGCATCGTCGGCGCGAAGGAGTTTTCGGAGGAACAGCTGATGCCCCTGCTCTCCGCTCACGAGGAGCAGGTCTACAGCAGCAGCCGCGAGGACCGCGACCTGAAGGCGCTCGAATCGAAGTATTCCCCGCTCGGATTCGCAGATTTCCAGGCGCGCGCGATGCACTATCCCGACTACAGCACGCATTCCGTGGACGTGGAATACGAGATCCAGGAAGGCACGCAGTACACGATCGGCGAGGTCTACATCTCCGGCAACCGCTGGACCAAGGACTACGTGATCCGCCGCGAACTGCCGTTCGAGACCGACGACCTGATGGACAAGGAACTGCTCGACATCGGCAAGAGCCGCCTCATGGGCATGGGCTATTTCCAGTCCGCGGACGGCGAAGGCGACGGCGTGGAAATCCTCTCCATGGATTCGCCCGAACCGGGCAAGAAGGACATCTACGTGAACGTCGAGGAAAAACAGTTCCTGGGCGGCAACCTTGGCTTCGGATGGAGCGATTCCGACGGCCTCGCCGGGTCGATTCAGCTGTGGCACTCCAATATGGACATCACCGACCCGATGAACTGGTTCACGGGCGGCGGCCAGCGTCTCCGCATCGGCGCCCTCGTCGGCATCGAGCACTTCGACGTGCAGACCGACTTCACGGAGCCGTATCTCTTCGGCATCCCGCTCCGCTTCGACCTCTCCGGTTACTGGCGCGAGGTGCTGTATGAGGATTGGAACGAACAGCGGCTCGGCTTCACCGTGGCGCTCACGAAACGCATCTTCGACGATTTTACATCCGTCAGCGCGGGCTACACGTTCGAGTACGTGCGCATCCACGATATGGACAAGAAGATGGGGCCGATCTTCCAGGACTTCAAGGGCGGCAGCCGGATCGGACGCGTTTTCCTGTCGCTGAACCGCGACACGCGCAACAGCGCCACGAACCCGACCTCCGGCTACGACATCGGCGCGTACACCTACCTGACCACGCGCGGACTCGGCGCCAGCAACGACTATTACAAGTTCGAGTTGCGCGCCGTCAACTACTTCCCGTTCTTCCACGACTGGTTCGTCCTGACCACGGGCGCGAAGATCGGCACCATGGGCACCTTCAACGGCGACATGGTCCCGCTCTACGACCGGTATTTCCTCGGCGGCGGCGACTCCGTGCGCGGCTTCCCGTATCGCAGCATCGGCCCGGTGGACAACAACGACGACAACTACGGCGGCGAGTTCATGTACCTCTTCACCGCGGAGCTGTCCCACCCGATCTACAAGTTCCTGCGCGGCGCGGTCTTCTGCGACGTCGGCGACGCCACCAGCGCCCACTTCGGCCCGATCTCCCAGCCGAACGTCGGCGTCGGCTACGGCCTTCGCATCATGGTGCCGGGCATCAACATGCCGATCCGCCTGGACCTTGCCTACCCGATCGTCTGCAATCAGGAAGGCGTTTCCAGAAAGCTGCGTTTCCACTTCAACATGGGCTTCTCCTTCTCTCCGCTCGGACACTGACGGAAGCCTGAAAAACAGCTTTTTCGCGGCGGTTTCGGGTCCACCCCGGCCGCCGCTTCCCTTTTTATCCTGAAAAACTGCAATCTTTTCCGTTCTTTTTCCGTTTTTTCCTTGCAGGATAAAAAAAAAGGGTTATATTATTCTATTCAAGATATTAGTTGAGGAAGCGCGCGCGGGAGACCGGACGCGCTCCCCGTGCCGGATCGCACCGGTCCGGCGCACGCAAACGACACAGGAAACCATCCATGAAACGCTTTTTTCCGAACATATTCACGCTCATGGCCGCGCTGGCAGTCCTCGTCCTGACGGGATGCCGGACGGACTACACGAAAAATGCCGTGGAGCGTGCGCGCACATACGCCCTGAACAACCTGAAGGGGCTGACGGACAACCAGCGGAACTTCATCCGGTTCACGCAGCCGGAGATCTACGAAAATATCGTCTATCCCCGCTACGTGATCCCGCTCGACGCCGGCAACAGCGGCCATATCGAGATCGACGACGTGCGGCGTTTCCCCGTCGCGCCTCAGCACGACCTGATGCACAGCTGCGTGGTGTGGAACCCGCCTGACCTCGGCGCGCGCATCGTGGTCGCGGGCGAAGGCGAACGCTCCATGATGTTCTGGGAGCCGTACCGGGTGATCGTGAAGCATTACGATCCGGGCGACACCGGGCTGAAGAGCGCGACCAGCGCCGCCTCCGCGTTTGTCCGAAACAACATGCAGTATCTCACCACGGCCGAGCTCAACCGCGTACGATTCGACAAGCCGGAGACCGTTTACACGCGCCTGCCGGTCGATCCCGAGGAACCGGACGGGGAAAAGCTGACTTCCTGGGAGGAATACCAGAACGAGCGGGACGGCAAAAACGCCGGCGCTTCCGCTTCGCCGTACACCCAGCTCTCCCTCATGTGGCCCGCCGACGATCCGCTTCAGTGCATCGTCGTGACCGGATTCTCGAAGAGCGGCACGTTCTCCGGATGGAAGCTCCGCACCGCCGAGCTCATGGACGTCGCCAAGCTCGACGGCGCACGCCTGACCCGCGAGGAGATCGACGCCATCCCGAAGACCGTTCCCGCGCGGACGCTTGTCTTCCCCGGACAGAGCGACCCGGCCCGCAATCCGTTCGACCGTCCCGGCTACGACAGATCGCCGGAAGGCGGGATGTTCATCTATCATTGATGAGGGCCGCACGCTTATGATGAACAGCATGACAGGATTCGGCCGCGCCGAGGGCGTCGACCACGGCGTGGCGCTCCGTTTCGAGATATCGTCCGTGAACCGCAAGCAGTTCGATGCGAAGTTCTCGCTGCCGAAGGAACTCGCCATCCACGAGGGCGTCCTGCGCGCCCGCCTCGCGAAACGTCTCACGCGCGGCTCCATCATGGTCCGCGCCGAGCTCAATTATCTGGAAGACGCCCCGGCCGCCTCCCGCATCGACCACGCGTTCCTGAACACCGTGATCCGGGAAGCCCGCGCCGCCGCCGAAAAGAACGGCCTGGACGGCTCGCTGAACATCGGCCAGATCCTGACTGTGCCGGGCGTGGTCGTCCCCGTTTCCGTGCTCGGCTCGAATCCCGAGTTCGAGACGTTCATGCTCGGCGTGTTCGACGAGGCGCTGGACCGTCACATCGAAATGCGCCGGACCGAGGGCGCCGCGCTCGAACGCGACATCCTCGCACGCATCGCCGGATTCGAATCCATCGTCGCGAAGATACGCACGCTCACGCCCGGTCTGCCCGAACAGCAGGCCGCTCGCATGCGCGAACGCCTGAAGGACGCCGGATTCAACGCCGAGGCCGACGACGAACGCATGCTCCGCGAGTTCGTGATCTTCGCCGACCGGCTGGACGTGACCGAGGAGCTGACGCGCCTCGACGCCCATTTCAGCCACTTCCGTTCGCTCGCCGTCGGCAGCTCACCCGGACGCTCCCTCGATTTCCTCATGCAGGAGATGTTCCGGGAGATCAACACGCTCGGCAACAAGGCGGGAACCGCCGAGATCTCCCCGCTCGTGGTGGAGATGAAGACCGGGCTGGAAAAGGTCCGCGAGCAGATACAGAACATCGAATGACCGCGCGGAATATTTCTCCGCTTGACGCATAAACGCAGAAAGGAACGCCCCATGAAAACCTGCCCGAAACATCAGCCGCAGTCGCCCGGACCCGCTCAGATCGACGATCTGGTGGAACGCCTCTGCACGTCGTACGCCGACGGGATCGGGGTGAACCACTCCGAGGGGCTGAACCTGCCTCGCGAGGCCGAGATCCTGGAGCTCCTGCACGACCTGGTCGAGCTCATCTTCCCCGGATTCGCTGAACGCGAGGCGGAATCCGCCGACACCATCCGGTTTTCCGTCGGCGACCTGCTCATCCGTTCCCACCACCGCCTGACCGACCTGCTCTGCCGCGTGTTCCGCTACACGTGCAAAACGGCCGATGTAAACTGTGACTGCAAGGCGCGCGCCGCGACCGTGGCGGGCGAAGTCCTCGCCGAACTGCCCATGATCCGCGACGTGATGAAGACCGACGTGCAGGCCGCCTACGAGGGCGACCCCGCCGCGCGCAACAAACAGGAAGTCATCATGAGCTATCCTGGGCTGCGCGCGATCACCATCCACCGCATCGCCCACGCTCTCTTCACGCGCAAGGTCCCCATGATCCCGCGCATGATGAGCGAATACGCCCACCGCATCACCGGGATCGACATCCATCCCGGCGCGAAGATTGGCCGCGCGTTCTTCATCGACCACGGCACCGGCGTCGTGATCGGTGAGACCGCCGAAATCGGCGACAACGTGAAGCTGTACCAGGGCGTCACGCTCGGCGCGCTGTCGTTCCCGAAGGACGCCTGCGGCATGATCATCAAGGGCGCGAAACGCCACCCGACGATCGAGGACAACGTCACGATCTACGCAGGCGCGACCATCCTCGGCGCGGTCGTGATCGGAAAGGGTTCCGTGATCGGCGGCAATGTTTGGCTCACGCATTCGACCGATCCGGGCACGCGCATCACCATCGCGAAACCCGACCTGACCTGCGAGAAGAAACCCCGTCCGTAACGGAACGAAACGAGCGGCCCCCGCCCTCCCGCCTCTCCAGTTTCACGCACGAAAAAGGCCGCCCGGTTTTTCGCCGGACGGCCTGATCTTTGCTTCAAAAAGCCTGACTGTGTCGATCAGAGCTTGATGGAGACGGATTTGCCGGAATACTTGACGGTCTTGCATTTCTCCGCGGGGGTGCGCGTCTCCTCGACGCCGACGCCTTCCTTCACGAGGACGACGCGGAACGTGCGGTTCTTCAGCATACCGGGGAAGGAGCCCTCGGCATCGCCGATGGTGAGCGTGCCGTCCTTGTACGTGAACTCGATCGTGCTGAATTCGCCCTTCTCGTAGTTGTAGTTGTCGAACTCGTCCTCGTACAGCGTGAAGGAGCCGTTCGCGCCCGGATAGACGCGGATCTCGAGGTCGTCCCACTTCTTCTGCTCGGCGTATTCGACCGGCTCGGCGATCGGGATGATGCTGCCTGCCTTCACGAACAGCGGCACGAGGTCGAGCGGAGCGGCGATCGTGACGGTCTGTCCGCCCTCGTAGGACTTGCCGGAGTGGAAGTCGATGAACTTGGAGCCGGCGGGCAGATAGACATCCCAGTTCTTCGTGTTCGAGACGTCGATGCGGTTGTTCGCGAGGTACATGGACTTCACGACCGGGGCGACGAGCAGGGACTTGCCGAAGAGGAACTCGGTGTCGAGCTTGTGCGTCTTCTTGTCGGCGGGGAAGTCGGCGAAGAGCGGACGCATCATGGAGCCGCGGTTCGCGGAGACGTCGTGCATCATGGAGTAGATGTACGGGAGGAACGCGTAGCGCGTTTTGATGGCGCGGAGCATGGCGTCGTACACGGGATCGCCTTCCTTGCCGAAGAAGTACAGCTCGCGCGGACCGTCGGTGCCGTGGCTGCGCATCATGGGCGTGAACGCGCCGAACTGCATCCAGCGGGCGTAGAGCTCGAAGAAGGCGATGTTGCGGCTGCGGTTCGGGTAGTTCCAGAGGAAGAAGCCGCCGATGTCGGCGTTCCAGTACGGGAGGCCGACGAGGCCCATATTCAGGCCGCAGGCGATCTGGTCCTTCAGGGAATCCCAGCTGGTGACGGTGTCGCCGGACCAGGTGTTCGTGCCGAAGCGCTGCTGGCCCGCGTAGGCGCAGCGCGTGAGGATGAAGACGCGCTTGCCGTCGGGATTCTCGGCGCGCTGGTGCTCGTAGACGCTGCCGGTGGTCATGAAGGGATAGAGGTTGCGGACGCGGCGGAACGTGCCCTGCTCCGTCATGAGGTCGAAGTCGGCGTCCTTGATGTTGTGGTGGTCCGGCTCGGTGGAGTCCATCCACCAGGCGTCGGGGCCGTAGTCCAGGAGCTTTTTCGCGTAGCTCCAGTAGATTTCGCGCGCTTCCTTGCTGTAGGGGTCATAGGGACGCGCGCCGCCGGAACCGCCGACGGAGGTGTCGTTCGGCCAGGTGTCGATGTCGAGGAGATGGCCTTTTTCCTTCAGGATCTTGAACTGCTCGGTCTTCTGTCCGAAGTCGGGCCAGATCACGAGCATGGCGTGGGCGTTCAGCTCATGGACGCGGTCGAACATCTTCTTCGGCTCGGGGAAGCCGGGATTCAGGAACTGCATCGCGTTCCAGTAGTTGTTGTCCTCGCCCCAGTACTGCCAGTCCTGGATGATGCCGTCGAGCGGGATGTGGAGCTGACGGTATTTCTCGACGACTTCGAGCAGTTCCGCCTGCGTTTTGTAGCGTTCGCGGCTCTGCCAGAACCCGAGCGTCCAGAGCGCCTGCATCGGGCTGTCGCCGGTGAGCTTGCGCATCTGTGCGACGACGCCGTCCGTGGAACCGCCGAACATGAAGTAGTAGTCCAGGTTTTCGCCGTCCTTGAACATGAAGTTCAGGACGTTGTCCTTCTCCTCGAACTCGCCGCTTGCGGGGTTGTCGAGGAAGACGCCGTAGCCCTTGACAGTCTGGAACATCGGGACGGAGACGAAGCGGTAGCCCTGATGGATCGGGAACTTGCTGCCGCGCTGGGAGAACTTGTCGTTCTGCGGCTGTCCGAACCCGTAGATCTCCTCGTCGGCGTCCACGCGGAACCGCGCCGTGACGGTGTTCGTCTTGCCGCTCGGATACTCGACCGGCGTCATCTTGAACGGCGCGGCGGCGTCTTCGGCGAGGAGGCGCGTACCGTCCGGCTTCGCGAACGAGATTGCGCCGGTCTTGCGGTCCAGGGACACGCTCACCGCGGAGGATTTCGCCGTGTAGGTCGCGTCGGTCTTTTTGACCTCGACCTGGACTTTTTCCGGTTTGAGGATGACCGTGGGCGTGACGAAGCTGGCCCCCGACGGGGACGTGGCGGAGCAGGTGTCCATGTTCGACCTGATGGGCGACGCCGCCGCGGGCCGGGACCGGCGGGAGCGCCTGGAGGCCG
>ONQZ01000040.1 GCA_900320095.1 uncultured Lentisphaerota bacterium | reverse complement strand
CAGCAGATGCAGGAGGATTTCCTTGCTGATGGTGATGCTGAACGTGTCCCAGTTCGAATCGAACGTAGCGGGAATGCCGAACTCGTGGCCGTCTCCGTCACGCAGGGAGAGGGAGCCTGACGCGTCGCGGGAGAGTTTGATCTCGTTCGACGATCTCTTGTCGCCTACGCTCTTCAGGAAGAATTTCAGACGGTCGGCATTTTCCATGGTGAAGCTGATGGTGTGCTTCAGGTCCTTGCTGTCCGGCATGACACGTTTCCAGTTTGGAAACGGGCCGAGAATCGCTTTGCCCGTCCAGGTCCAATTTCCGATCTTCGCCGAGAAGAACGTGAAGAAGTCGTTGCTCCACGTCTTGATTTCGCCTGCGCCGGATGCTTTCGTCGCCATCAGCGCCAGCGGAAACGGAATAGTCAGGTCGTCAAGGTTGAATCGATACGGGCTGTTGAACAATTCCTTGCCGTTCGTGGCCGTGATCCCGTCTTTGCTGAGGTTCATCCCGCGTAGGACCTTCCTCGGTTCGTTCAAATCGACCAGCGGGGCGGCCGCAGAAAGAATCTCGACGAAATTCTCCGGCAGAGGCGAGGTCGTGACGTTTTCGCCCTGCGGCACCTCGGTAATGGGCCATTCTCCTTCAATCGGTACGATCAGCACGTCATCAATGCGAAGCGCGCCATCGGCGAACTCGAATTTGATGGTTTTGTTGCGGCTGTTCTTCACGAGCGATCGGAAGAGATCGAAGTCCATGGCGACCTTGAAGGCATCCAGTCCCTCGGCGTCCATTTTGAATTCGATCTCCTCGTCCGAGTTGTGCGTGCGGAAGAACAGCATGTTGTTGGCTGCTTCGATCTGCACAGCTCGGAACACCTGAATCGGCGATGAGCGGCAGACAAGTTTCCCCAGAGCAGCGAGTGCTCCGGCCAGTTCGGTTTTGTTCAGTGTGATTTCCATTTTTTGGATCCTTTGGTGGTTGAGGTGGTGATTTTGCAAATGAATCGGCGCAGGACCTCGCAATAGACGAGGATGAAAAGAATCAATGCGCCCCATCGTATCGGCCAGGTCAGGACGGATAGCGTATCGGCGAAGACTTCGGGTTTTTCTTTCGCAACGGTCTTGATGCCTTCCTCCACGCCGTCACTGACTTTGTATGCGGCGATAACGGTTCCCGCTGCTGCCCCGCCTGCGGCCACGGTCTTCCATGGTACGACGATCTCCGTTTTGTGGGGCATAGCGACGCGGTGACGTGTGCGGGGATATTGGTGAGTGGATGCGGACGCGACGAGGCACAGAAGAGCCAGTAGAAGCGTGAGAAATGGTTTCATTTCAGGACCTCCATCCGACAGGCGGCTTGACAGTCGTTGATGACCTGTTTCAGCATGGCGGTCAGCTCAGTGGTCAGCTGTTTTCGGGCTTCGAAGAGGTCATACCCACACCACGCCGTACCGCCTGCCGCCAGTAGGACGCCAATCGCGTCGCCAACGGGGAACGGTCCATCAGAAGCGGCGCAAGCAGTACCGCACCCGAATGTCGTCGAGAGCCGGGCAACTATGCCGCCCAGTGTCGAGGTCACTGCCGCCATCGTTTGTTTGAGGAAGGCGGCTTCGAGGGCAAGGCCGCCGAGGGCGTAGGCTTCGATTTCGGCGTAATCGGCGTTAATGGATTTCAGGCTGTCCAGGAACCCGGCAGTCTTGAAGTCGCAGCCGTAGACCTTCGCGCCCATGCGACACGGTTCGATGATCGGCTCGTTCAGAACCGAAGCCAGGTAGTCCTGCGTTTCGTGAGTTCCAGCGAGCTTGTCGCGCGCCATGAGCCAGCAGAGCCTGCAGATCGTGCCGATCTCGGTCATCTGCTCCACGACGGCAGGGATGTTTTGTCGGGCTTCGTCGAAGTGAGGCTGCGCTTTCGCGTCCACACGTTCAATTTCAGCAAAAGGAACAGGCACATGCCGAAGCGAGCACGAGCCGATAACGCCCAGTGACAGGGCGGCGAGTAGTCCGGCGAGGCTAAAGCCCCTGCCGAACGAGAAATAGGGATTTTTCATGCGATTTTCTCCGTAATTTGAGGTTATGGACGAGATTATCCCGGTCCACCATATTATTACAGAGAAAAACGCGAAAATAAAGCTTCTGACGGCAAAACACGCTCAAAACAGGCGTTTTTGAGCGCAAAATGAACTTTTTCAGCTCAGAAAAAAAGAAAAATGCCTCCTAAAGCGGACGTAACGGACGTGTTTTTTTAACTTATTGCATCAGGAAAAGAGAAAACCTTAACATACTCCCCCTACACACGAATACAATACACAAAAAACAAGAAGAAGGTTGCTTTTTGCGTCCGTTACGTCCGGTGTTTTCTGAAGAGACGGTACGTTTTGTTGATTGCGTCAACTAACTCGTTTTTCCTCTTACGAATGAGGTCAAACAAATCCATCATCAGATCACCTTGAGTGCCCATCATTACCTCATCGACGGCTTTTTTCAGCACAAAATAGGCGTCTTTGCTTGAGACCTCCCCTGCTTGATATGCCATCACGAAATCCGTAAGTGCAGGATGCTCTAACAGGCAGTCGACATAGAACGCAAGTTTCTCAACTTCTTCTTCCTGAAAAACGTGAGCCTTGCAGGTTGAGGTCAATGTTCCAGATGCATCCCTTTTGTGGTATTGGCGTTCTTTCTTTTTCGGTTCCGCAGTCGGGAAAGGATCGACATAGGTTAGGCATCCGAGCGCTTCAAGGAAAATATGTCCGAGCTCAGCAGTGGACCGAGTGGCCGTGTCATGGGAAATTCGGCGCTGGAACCAAGGTGGAAGACCATCCTGTACGTCCTCAGCGGCTCGAATAAGTTCAGAAACGCGAATCCCAAGCGTGTCGGCAACAGTGATGAGCGAATTCGTTCCCCAGTACAGATTCTTAATCCGGGGATTACTCTTCGATTTTGTTTTGACCTCGTTTCCGTTCATTTGAGCGTCGTACACCTCAAAAATTGCCGTAAGCATGTTACGGTGAACCCCGGTCCTTTTTTGAATCGAGCTCACGGTTCCATCCCCCTTGAGGTCGAGAATAAGCTCCGTGATCGCAGTGTGCAGGTCCTTCCTGCTGTTTTTTTCCATGATGTCCGGCATTTTTCGTGCTCCTGTTCGTTTTCGTTGCGACCGTTTCGTTTGGTTCCTATATATACTATAACGCACTTTGTGCGTTATGTCAAACAAAGAATCGTCTTTTCTCGATTTTTTCTGAAAAAAATAACAAAAACGGCTTGACATATGAAACAGTGTGGTGTAAATTATTTCTCACACACAAAAACCAAACGCTGAAACGGCGAGAAAGGAGCGCAATACATTCAAAAGGTTGTCGGGATCCTCCGACGACGCAAAAAAAGACGATCGCGTGCCACCGAGGCAAACACGCCGATCACCGACATCGCGCCTCATATCAACATGCTTGTATCCATCGTCACGATAATACATCAAAGGAGAAGTTTTTTTATGGATGCAAAACAAAAAACAAAAACGCTCGTCTACCACGACCCCCAGGGGATCAAGGCAAAACTCGCCCGAATCTCCGCCGATGATTATGGCGTCTGGTTCGAGGTCGGCTGTGCGCTGAAACATCTCGGAGTACCTTATGAGGTATTCCAAGACTGGTCCGCCACGTCCAAGAAGTTTGACAAGGACGAGTGTGCCAACAAGTGGGAAGAACTCCCTGAAGAACCTCGCGCCGGATTGCCGACCTTGGTCAAGTATGCTGCGGCGTCTTCCTTTAAGCCTATGCCGGTAGAAATGCTCCCCCCTCCGCAGACCGAGGACGAATGTGCGAAGCAGGCCGCCTACTACCTCGCCACGAGGTTTAAGCCCGGTGAAGGTTTTGAACTCTGTGGCTGGAAGCCGGACCCGCATAAGGAAAACCATCTCATCCCCGACAGGCGCTTGCCTCTGGGTTCTCTTGATAACGAAGACACAGAGGAAGTGCTTTCACAGAGTGAGACCCTTCGCTCATGGGTGCGGGACGGAATCACAGGCGGCGTAGTAGTCAGCAAGAACCCGATGAAGGTTCCCTCGAACTTTAAGGGGAAAGCGGCTACCGATGCAATGGTCACGGATCACCGCATCACAATAGTCGAAAGTGATGGGATTCCGATTCCCGAACAGTGGGCGCGTTTGAAACAGATGCAGCTTCCTATCGACTCCGTCGTGTTCAGCGGAAACGAAAGCCTCCACATCAGTTGTCGTGTTGATGCAGGAACGAACGCTGAGCTCTACATGGAACGCACCAATAAGATCTATGATTATGTCCGTGGTTTTGGTTTCGTTCCCGACGAAAAATGCAAGAACGCCTCTCGCTTGACCCGCCTGCCGGGAGCAATGCGCGACGGTAACCGCCAGTATCTCGTCTGCGGCCCCTGCGGCTACCCGGACTGGGATTCGTTCGAGGCGTGCGAGCTCACTAACTCTAATGTAGCAGCAACGTCAAAGGCCTCCCTCTCCAAGGGATCCGCTCCTCAGATCCAGCACGACCATGCAACCGCCACGGAAGCTTCGTGTAACCCGGAGGATCAGGCCCTCCATGATGAGCTGGAGAAGGAGTTCGGCGATCCACTGACTTTCTCCTCGAAAGGGACCGTCATGATGATCAATGAACCCTACTGGGCGGCGTTCGTAAAGTACAAACGCGGCCTCGACAAAGTCTTCGGCATCACCTGGAAATACGTCCCCTCTAACGGCTTGTGGAAGAAAGTTTCCACCGAAGACATGAACGACATGATCGTCAAGACCGTGCGCGAATATGGTTCTACGCACGGCCTGGGTGACCTCGTGATGAAGTTCAACGAACCAACATGCAATCATGTTCGTAATTTCATGAAGAATGCAGAGACAGATCCTTTTAAAGACCGCCCGCACAATCTCATTCACGTCGGCAACGGCATGGTGGAGATCAATGGTGATGGGACCTGTTCCCTGAAACCGTTCTCCCCTGACTACCACAGCCGTAACCAAACCACGATCATGTACGATCCCGCCGCGCAGTGCCCGAGGTTCAAGGGAGAACTCCTTGAGCCGATGCTGCCGCAGGATGACATCGATATTTTGCAGCGCTACTGCGGGCAGTGCCTGCTGGGTGTCAACATCACCCAGACTTTCTTGGTGCTGACCGGAACCCCCGGTGGAGGAAAGGGCACGATCGTAAACCTCATCCGCGCTATCATTGGCGGGGATAATTGTGTCGAAATGCGTACTGAACATCTCGGTGAGCGTTTCGAACTTGCCCGCTTCATCGGGAAGACCTTCCTGACCGGGAGCGATGTCCCGTCTGACTTCCTTCTGAAAAAATCCGCAGGGAAGATCAAGAGTCTTTGCGGCTGGGACCTCCTTTGCGCCGAAATCAAAGGCGTGACCGAGCCCATACCGATGATCGGCAATTTTAATATGGTCATCACCGCAAACGACCGCCTCAAGGTGAACGTGGACGGTGATATTGGCGCGTGGCGCCGTCGTATGCTGTGGATTACCTTCGAACAACCGCGCTCGGCGAATCCGATTCCCGACTTCGCAGGCGTTCTGCTCCGCGAGGAGGGACCCGGTATCCTTAACTGGATGATTGAAGGCGCGGTCAAGCTCCTTCAGAGCGGTTTCCCGAGCGAGTCGCTGTCAACCCAGCGCGTTGAACGTCTCCTGCAGGAGTCAAATTCGATCTACGGCTTCCTGACAAACTGCATCGAAAAGACCGACTCCGGCTCCGGCATCTCCATAGATGCCTTGGGCAGCAAATACCGTGCCTGGTGCATCCGCCAATGATTGGGAGCCGCTATGGGGTCTTGAAGCAAAACGCAAACTCACCAACGGTCTGGAAAGCCTTTTCCATGTTCCGCAGACGCATGACTTTCCCAGCGGTCGTGGATACCACGGCGTAGCCTTCAAGGCCGACGCTTTGAGTGGCAACACGGCAAACGCCGACTCGGCAAGCACCGACATAACTCTGGCATAAATCGCTATTCAGATGTCCCCCGAGGTTCGCCTCGGGGGACGTTTTTGCTTAGTTTTTTTTACAAAACTGGTATTGGAACGGTCGGAACGAGTCAGATTCGACTCAAATGGCTTTTTTATAGAAAAAAACGGATGTGTCCTTGAAAAAAAGCATCCCCGGTGTTACATTTATTCTGTCGGACGGTTTAAAGGACTGTCATTCTGATGGTTCGCTGTCCGGTGGCACATTGAAACGCGAATCATGGACCGCATAAAAACGGGGAAAAACGGGGAAAAACTCCTTTTTTGAGGGTGATTTCCATCGTCAGCTGGGGCATTGCATTGTTCGAATATCTGCTGCAGGTGCCCGCGAACCGCATCGGCTATTCCGGACCGCACCCGCTCACGCTCGCCCAGCTCAAGATCATGCAGGAGGTCATCACGCTCTCGGTTTTCGTGCCGTTCTCCGTGTTCTTCATGGGCGAGAAATTCCGCCTCGACTTCATCTGGGCCGCGCTCTGCCTCTGCGGCGCCGTCTTCTTCATCTTCCGCAAGTGACGGACGGTTATTGAAGAACCGCCTGCGGAACCGGCTTGTATTTCCCTCTAAAACCAGTCTGTTTTACAGTGCATCATCACCGGCATAACCGGGAAAGGAAAGACTATGGACGATAAAATCATTCTTGACGGAAACACGTTCGACGGGTACGCGATCCCGTCCGGGAACACGTTCATCCTCGTCATCAAGGCGGAGAACGGGCTCCTGGGATGCGGCTATATCTCGCTTGAGACCGCCGAAAGAGTCGGCGACGCGGTCGCCATCGTCAGCGGCGTGAATAATTTCGACGACATGCTGAACGCCCAGGTGAAAAGCGTGTCGTCCGCCGCCGCGAAACTCGGCGTCGCGCCCGGAATGTCCGGCAGGGACGCCCTGCTGAAAATGAGCTGATCCCGGCGGCATCCGGCCGGATTCGAGTTCGAGTCCGGCTCATGCGCGGACCGGCGGTCTTTATAGGCTTTGGATCGTGTTTTTTGGGGGAGGCATGAAACGTCCCCTTACGGACGCCGGGCGATGATCGCGGCGTATGTCGGCTTTTTCCGGTGGATCGACACGTCGCGGAAGCCCGCGTGTTCCAGATGTTCTTTCAGCTGCTCTGGGGAATACGGGGTCATGCCTTCGACGACGCGCGTCCAGACGGAATCTGCGGACGTGACCTCGATGAGGATCGCGAACAGCCCGCTCGGCTTCAAGACGCGTTTCATCTCCCCGAGGCATTGGGGCAGGGAGGGCCAGAAATAGACCGTCTCCACCGCCGTCACCAGGTCGAATGTCCCGTCGGCGTAGGGAAGCTCCGCGGCGGTGCCCTGTCTTACGAACACCCGTGTGCCGAGCAGCGCGGCGTTCACCTTCTTCGCTTTCGCCACGCTTTCGTCGGAGATGTCGATGCCGTGCACGACGGCACCTTTGCTCCGTCCGAGCAGGCGCTGGAGCGTGCGTCCGCCTCCGCAGCCCACGTCGAGGATGGTCCATCCGTCACGGAACGGAATGCACCCCAGTCCCCAGTTCGTCAGCGGCGCGTGCCCGAAGTTCATCATCGCGAGCATCAGGCACCCCGTCGCGCCGCGCGGATGCGCGCAGTTCGTGAACAGTTTTGTCAGCAGGGACTTTTCGCGTTCGTTTCCCATTGTATCATTCTCCCGTTTTTTCTTTTCAAATTCAAATACGGCTTGAATCCGCCGGATCATCCTGCATTATGACATCGTTTTCGGCTTTTTGCGGGACCGGACCCAGATATTTTCCGCAAGCGAGGTCGGCACATCGAACGTGCCGCCCGATACGGTCACGCGGACGGCGGACCGGTCGAGCGAGAATCCCTCCACGGTCATCTCATCGCCCGATTTGAGCAGTATTTCCGCGTTCTGTCCGATATTGCGCCCGAACTTCTCCGCGACGGCTTTTTCGCCGGGTACGCACTCGGACAGGACCTTGAGCTCGGGGCGTGCCAGCGCTTCGGTCAGATAGACCTGCAGGGCGCGCGCGTCGGTGCGTTTGCCGATGGCTTCGGAGAAAAGCACGAACCTGCGGATGGTGTCCGCGTCCACGATGTGCTCCAGACGGCACGCCGTTTCCGACGCCTTGTCCTGCGGCAGGCCGAGTATTTCGGAAAAGAACCGTTTCAGGATGCCGTGCCGGCGGATCACGTCGCAGGCGATCAGGCGGCCCTTCGCCGTGAGCTGCACGGGATAATGCGTGTTGTACATGATGCACCCCATCTTTTCGAGCTGGCGGAGGGCGCCGGACACGGACGGCATCTTCACGTTCAGCTTCGCCGCGATCTCCTTTGCGTGGGCGTGTCCCTCGACCTCGATCAGCTCCGCGATCGCTTCGAGGTAGTCTTCCAGGCTTTCCGTCAACTGCTGCTTCGCACTCATCGTCTTTCCCTTTTTTGATTGCTTGAAGTCATGGCCCGCCGCCCCCGGAAAGAGACGGCGGGGCGAAAACATTTTTTTTACGTCATGCCTGCGCGGGCTCGGCCGGAGCCGAAGTCGCTTCCGCGGCGGCCTGTTTCGCGGCCAGTTCGCGTTCGGCGATCAGGTCCTCGATGCGTTCCTTGAGCGTCGCGAGATCCTCGATGTTCATGGATTCGATCGGCTGCTTGTCGCTGACGGGGATGTCGAGCCCGTGCGAGCGCAGGAATTCGTTGATCTTGTCCTGGTTCTTCTGGTAGAGATAGAACCCGACTGCCGCCACGCCGACGCCGACTGCCGCGCCGACCAGATGTTCCGATGTGATAGCCATTTTTGTAACTCCTTGTTTGGGATTTGGTTTGAGGGGATTGGTTTTGTTGTTGCGGAACAGTTTCCCGAGGAGACCGTTCCGGTTGCGTTTTCAGTTCATGTGTGCTTCATCGGTTCGTGCATGTCGTAGAAGAAGATCCGCAGGGAGTTCCCGACGACGAGGATGGTGCTGGCGTTGTGCATGACGGCTCCGGCGATGACGGGGAGGACGCCGAGCCCGCCGAAGAGCAGTCCGGCGGTGTTGATGCCGATCGACACGATGAAGTTCTGCTTGATGATGTTCATGGTGTGGTGCGCCAGACCGTAGACGCCGGACAGCATGAGGGCGTTGTCGCCCGCGATGGTGATGTCGGCGGCCTCCATGGCGACGTCCGTGCGTGTCTTGCCGAGGGCGACGCCGACGTCGGCGTAGGCGAGTCCCGGCGCGTCGTTGATGCCGTCGCCGACCATCACGACCTTGCTGCCGCGCGACTGGAGCCGGAGCACGGCCCGCGCCTTGTCCTCGGGGAGCAGTTCGGATTCGAAGCTGTCGAGCCCGAGCCGGTGCGCCACCACGTCCGCCTGCTGTTCCAGGTCGCCGGTCAGCAGGACGATGTCGTCGACGCCCGCGTAACGGAGCCTGTTCAGCGCCTTTTTCATGTTTTCGCGGAGCGGATCGCGGATCCCGATCAGCCCGATGATCTCGTCGTCGCGCGCCACGAAGATGACACTTTCGCCGTTGGCGAAGAGCTTCGACGCCTGGTCCCGCATCGGGTGCGTGTGGATGCCGCATTCGTTGAGGAAGCGCTTGCTGCCCACGCGGATGCAGTGTCCGTCCACGTCCGTGTAGACGCCGCGTCCGACGACGGTCTGAATCTCCGTGTGGAGCGGGATGGAGCCGCCGGAGAACTGGAGGTGCGAGAGGATGGCGGCCGCCATCGGGTGCTTGGACGTCTCCTCGGCGGCCGCGGCGTACCGGATGACGTCGATGCGCGAATAGCGTTCCGAGACGGTCATGACGCTTTCCACGCGCGGCTTGCCCTCGGTGAGCGTCCCGGTCTTGTCCAGGATCAGCGTGTCGGCCTCGGTCAGCGCCTCGATGGAGCCGCCGCCCTTGATCAGGACGCCTTCGCGCGCCGCCGTGCTGATCGCGGCGGACAGCGCCGCCGCCGTGGACAGCCGGATGCCGCAGGAATAGTCGATGATGAGCATGTTCAGCGCGCGTCCAATGTCGCGGGTCGCCATGTAGACGACGCCCGCGAGCAGGATGTTGACGGGCACCAGCGCCGAGGAGAATTTGTCGGCGTAGGTCTGGATGGCGGCCTTCTTCCCGGCGGCGTCCTCGACCATGTGGATGATCCGCGAAACGGCGGTCTGGTCGCCCACGGACTCCACGCGTGCCGTGACCGTGCCTTCCACGACCACGGTCCCGGCGAAGATCCTGCCGCCTTTTTCGCGCAGGACGGACTCGAATTCGCCCGTGATCGGAGCCTGGTTGATCGTTGCGCGTCCGGACAGGATGACGCCGTCCGCGCAAATCTTCTCGCCCGTATGGATTACGATCAGGTCGTTCTTTTTGAGCTCGGAGACGTGGATGCGCTCCAGCGGGGAATCCGGTTCGTCCGATTTCAGCCGCCACACTTCCTCGTGGTTGTCTACAGAGAGCATGTCCCGGATGGCGTTTCTTGTGCGGTCCATCGTGTACACGGTCATAGCTTCGGCGGCGTCGTGCAGGAGCAATACGGTCAGAGCGGATGCACTCTTGCCCGCCAGCACACTGGAAAGCACCGCCATCGCGCTCAATGTGTCGGCGTTCGGCAGGAACGTCTTCCGCAGTGCGCGGAATCCGCTTTTGAACAGGGGGAACGCCAGGAGCAACGCGCCGAATCCAGTCATGCCGAAGATGCGGCCCGTGATCGTGGCGGGGACCGCCGCGCGGGAAATCCACGAGGTCAGGAGCAGGCCGCCCGCGCTGATGCTCCGCATGAGCATGGTCTGAAGCCCTTCCTCGTGCAGGTCGCGTTCTTGCACCATCAGCAGGTTGCGTTCCTCGCGCTCCTGCTGAAGCGCGTTCAGCGAGTGCATCCCGATGATGTGTTCCACGGACTCCAGCAGCGCCTCGTCATTGGTGCGCTCCGGGTCGTAATAGAGGATGACGGACGACGCGGCGCAGTTCATGCGCAGGGACTGCACGCCGCGCAGTTCGGAGAAATGCGCCTCCAGGTCGTCCTGTTCCTGCCTGAGATACCGCACGGCGCGGCAGGTGATCCGTACACGACCGCGCATCCTGTGCGCGAAGCCGCATTTCAGGAGCGGGCGTTTCCGATTGTTTGTAAAAACCATGATCTCTCCTTTTTCAAAACGAGGGGAACCCCCCTCGGAATATGCTCTTTGTTCCGGTTATTCGAGGTGATCGCGCCAGACGCGTTCGAGGACGCTGGCGATTGCTCCCGGCGCGACCATTTCCGGCCGGTCGGCTTTGCGGAAATACTCCATGAGGGACGACCACGCCTCGTTCAGGCGTTCCAGAATGATCTGTTCCGAGGTCGCCCGGACGTCGTAGGTCAGCAGCAGGTTCCCGGTCAGGACATTCAGCGAAGCGGACTGCACGCCCGGCAGGCGCAGGATCTCGTCCTGCAGGGGCCGCATGTATTCCTTTGCGAGCTCGGGATACTGCCGGACGCCGTAGATCTGCACGCGGAGCCTGCCCGGCAGGCTGTGCACGGGCCTGATCTTCTTCACGCAGGAGAGCCACAGGCGAAACAGCGGATCGTTCAACATAGGCGGAGCTCCGTTTCCCGTTCAGCGGTCGATCGCCTGGAACAGCCACCAGACGACGCTCAGCGGATTGAACGCGGAGGAACCGCGTCCGAGCAGTCCGCGGATCAGGACGACGAGCAGGAGCAGCGTCATCGCGGAGCGCAGGTCGACGAATCCGTGCGTGTTGCGGAGCAGCGCCTGGTCCAGCGCGAACCGGATGTTCTTCACGCCGGTCCCGAGCACGGACTGATGCGCGCGGCGCAGCTGTTCGAACTCGAAACAATGCGTCGCGGCGGACACGATCACCATCGGCGTCAGGACCGCCGGATTGTAGAGGATCAGGACCGTGCCGAGGAAAACGTTGACGGAGACCTGTTCGATCCCCTCGAGCCCGGCGAGACGGCGGCGGAAGAGTTCAGCCTCCGCCACCCTGTGGCGCAGGCTCGGAATACGCAGGCGGATGCGGCCGGGCATGGCGTGCACCAGCTCCAGGACGCCGGAAAATGACGGGATGCTCAACTGTTCGCGGTACGCGGACAGCAGCTCCTTCAGCGCGGAATTCCCGCGCGGGCAGTTCTGAGATTTCATTCTCGACCCTTTTGTTTGTTCAGCGGCACAACGGGCGGACGCGCCCCGCCGGAACAGAATTACCCTCACGGCTGAAGCCGAGGTGAAAAACGTTCTTGCCAGCCTCCCGCCAGGCAATCCCTTTCCCTCAACCTCTGTTTCTCTGCCGTTTCTGTCCCCGGAAGCACATCATGCCCGGCGAAACCGGATGTTTGTTCTCCTTTTTCTGCAAACAATATAGCATATTTTTTCGAAAAAACAATCCTTTCGCACAAATTTTTCCTGCAAAAAACCGCTGATACCGTTATCTTTCCGTTTTCCTTTCGCACTCCGCGTACATCATCGTGATCCGGGCGGAGAGTTCCTTCGAGAAGACGACGCGCCAGCCGTGGGCGTTCAGCCAGTCAAGATACTCTTCCGCCGTCCACCGGTGCTCGAACCGGATCCCCGCCAGTTTCAGCACACCCGACCAGAACCGTCCCCCGAATCCGGTCCCGTGGTTCACGAAATTCGGCGCGATCAGGATGCCGCCCGGACGCAGGACGCGGCCGATCTCCCGCAAAGCCTTTTCCGGGTCCGGCATCACATGCAGGGCATTGGCGATCAGGACCGCGTCGAACGAGTTGTCCCCGTACGGCAGCGCCGTCGCGTCCGCGACCTCGTAGCGCAGATTGTCCGGACATTCCCGTTTCTTCGCCTCGGCGATCATCTTTTCGGAGTAGTCCGTCGCGATCATCCGTGCCGCCGCCGACGCCACATGCCGCGCCAGCAGACCCGGCCCCGTCGCGATCTCCAGCACTTCCTTCCCGCGGACGGCCGGGCGGATGCGGTCGTACAGGTATTGGTAGGTTTTGCGTTCCGGGCGCATGGCAAGTTCATACACCGGCGCATAGATGTCCCATTTTTTTTTCGTCATGGCTTTTCCTCAAAAAATTCGTTTCCCGGTTCGCCGCCCCTCAGGAAGCGCATGATCTCCCGGCGGAAGCGTTCCGGGAACATCAGAACAAGTTCCGCGTGGGCAAGCCCCCTGAACTCCCGCGGCACGGTCTGGGGAAACGCCCCGCGGACGTATGCCAGATCGTTCTTCCGGGCTTTTCTCTCCTCCTCGCCGTACCAGTATTCGATCCGCGTGTCAATGCGCGGCGCCGGGTCCGGCATGGCATAGTTGTTCGCGGACCAGAAGACGTTGTAGATCGTCTTTGCGGAATAATGCTTCTTCTCGAACTCGAAGATGCTCCTGTAATGCGCTTCCGGGTCCTCGCCTTCGGGCGTCCAGCGTTCCGGCGGCGCCATTTTTTTCATCAGCCAAAGACATTTGACCGCCGGAAACATGAACAGGAAATCCCGGAGCGCGATCAGGCGGCAGATCCAGCTTGGGTACGGATACGGCGTGATGCCCGCGTCGATGATGGCTTTCCCCACCGGGATGTCCTGCGCGGCAAGAAACCGGAGCACGCACGCGCCGCCCATGGAAACGCCGTACGCGGCATCCAGACGCCGGACGCCGTTTTCCCTCAGCCAGCGGGCGGCGTCCTCCACGGTCTTTTCGACGGAGACGAAGTCCGTGCCCAGCTCGTCGTGTCCGTCCGGCATGAACAGGAAAACATGATATTGTTCCGCGACGGCTTCGGCGGATTTTTGGAACGCCCGCCACGGTTCCGCCGTGCAGGGGAACATGGCGAACGTTTCTGTGTGTCCGGTTCCGAATTCGTGGACTTTCATGCCGGATCGCTCCTCATTTCCGGCACCGGAAGATGCCCTCGGCGTTGACCGTGTGAACGCTGACCTCGCCGTACAGGGCCCGCAGGCGCGATTCCAGGCTTGTTTTCGTCTCGAACGGCGGCGTGAAGAATCCCTTCCGCACATAAAAACGCCGGACGAAGAAGTCTGTGCGCGGGAACTCGCCCGCGACGTAGAAGCAGCCGCAGAAGATCCCGCCCCGTTTCAGCACGCGGCAGGTCTCCCGGAACGCGGCGTCCTTGTCCGGGAACGCGTGAAATCCGTTCAGGGAAAGGACGATGTCGAACTCTTCATCCCCGAACGGCAGTTTTCCCACGTCGCCCTGCAGAAATGTCACGTTGGCGAGCTTCATTTCCTCCGCCCTCTGTTCGGCGAGCCGCATCATGTCCGCGGAATAGTCCAGACAGGTGATTTCGGCGTCCGGCATGGCGCGGTAGAGGGGCATCGTGAGGATGCCGGTCCCGACGGGGACCTCAAGCAGCCTGCCGGCGAAACCGTCCGGGACCGGTGACAGCGCGTCGTCGATCCATTTCGCGGCGAGCTCTCTGTTCAGTCCCCACACCAGACTGTCGACCAGTTTCCCGGTCAGCGTGGACCGCGTGATGATCCCGTCGTACAGATTGCCGGTCCTGCCGAGCTGCCTGTATGCCGCCCGAATCGCGTCGTGTCTGTCCGTCGCCGTCTTCATCTTTGCATGTCCTATTTCGTGCCGGTCAGAAGCGTCGAATGCGTGAGGAAAAGAAGGACCGCCTCGCGCCTCGTGATGAACTTGCCGTTTGCCGTGTCGACGATCCGCACTTCGCGGTAACCCATGTCCCGCAGTCTCTGCGCGAAGTCTTCGAGGTCGCCGTATATCCAGCGCGGCATGAAATCGTGGATGACGAACGTGCCGCCCTTCTTCAGCGTCCGCAGGGTCTCCAGCACAAGGTCCTGCCGGTCCGCCCCGTAGATGTCGTGGTAGACGTAGTTGCTGGTCACGAGGTCGAATGTCTCGTCGGGGAAGCTCAGATGCCGGGCGTCGCCCTGCTGAAAGACGACGTTCGGGGTGTTTTCTAGGAATGCGTTGCTCTCGCAGAGCATCTTGCTGAACGACGCATAAGTCTTTCCCCAGTAATCGACGCCGGTCATCGTCGCGCGCGGATTCCGTTTGGCGCAGGCGATCGTCAGCGCGCCGCTTCCGCAGCCCACGTCCAGCCCGGCGCCTCCGTCCGGGATATGCACGCAGTCCGCGACGCCGTTGATGATCCGCCGCGAAATCTGCATCCTCCCCGTGTAGGAAAACGCCCGGTAGAGGAACAGCATCCAGCACGAAAAAAGGAAAAGAAGGACCGTTGTGCCGAGCAGGATCCCCGCCAGCACGGACCTCGCCCCGGACGACGGCGGGAGGAAAGCCAGTCCCGACAGCAGGAGGAGCACGGCGACGCCTCCGAACATCCCCTGCAGCATCCCGAGCGGCACCCAGTTTTTGTAATCCGGTTTCATGTTCACTCCTTTTTTGAACCGCGGTTTGCAACATCCCTTTTACGGAAAAATATAGCATTCTTTTCCTGAAAAACAACCCGGAGGATGAAAAATAGTGCGGCACAGGACGCAATAAACATTACCAAATAGGCTGCCTTGACTTTTCCGCCGGGAAATGCTATAGTATTTTACCATGATTCTGCCCGGTGCGGCAACGAAACAGTCCAGTCGAAAGGGAGGCTACAAAGACTGTCATGAAACGCGTGTATCTGTTGAAGGGGCTGACGTGCCCGAACTGTTCCGCGATGATCGAAAAAGACGCGGGCGAACTGGACGGAGTCCATGCTTCATCCGTCAACCTGATGAAGCAGACGCTCACGGTCGAATCCGATGTTCCGGCGGAATACCAGCTGAAGAGAATAACGGAGATCGTCCACAATCACGAGCCGGATGTGGAAGTGTCCGAACTGAACATAAACGAGCACGCCCCAGCCGGCGAAACGGAATCCGGCGACGAGGCGCGGCTCCTGACAAACGGCTCTTCACCTCCGCGCCGGAAGACGTGCAGGCCGTGATCCTGCCGAGGGAGGAACGTTTTCCCGGTGCGCATGCCGTCGGCTGGGTGATGATGGCGCTTGCCCTCGCGATGATGGGCGGGGCATTCGTGCTCGGCGGCGCGGACGGCGTCAAAAACGGGTTCACCTTCTGGGAGTTCTTCTTCAGGTTTCTGACCATGCTTCTGCTCCTGAAAGCGTATGACATCCTGTTTTTCGACCTGTATTTGCTGTGCCACAGCGGATTCTTCCCGTACTTTTATCCGGAAACGAAGGACCATGTGGGCCCTCATCAGTTCGGATTCAACTGGAAATCGCACCTGATCCAGATCGCGCTGTGTCCCGTGGTGTCCGCGGTGTCGGCAGGTATCTGCCTGTTCTTCTGAGCCGGACGCGCGTTTTTCGGTCTTTTTTTTGAGGCGAAAATCAAAAAAATCAAGAAAAAAATCAAAACTTAGGCAAAACTAACTTGCAATCTCCAAAAAACGTGGTATAGTAATAGCATGACATATAAGTCCCGGAACCATTCCGTGGCGTATCGGTGCAGGTCCGCCGTTTCCAAAATGGGAGAATGTGAAAAAGGGTCCGGCGCTCCGTCCGAGTTTCGGTTTCAGCTCGGTTTGAACGGGCGCGCCGGTTAGGGTATGCAGGTGCGGATCCGGTTTCCCAACCGGATTTGCAGGATGGTTCCGGGACTTGTCTTTCCTTTGAATCCTGCGTCGGTCCACGGGGAGCGACGTTTTGTTTTTGAAAGTTAGGTTAAACAAAGTCATGCTGCCGTCAGACTGCTTTTTGCATCGAAAAAACCTCCTGCGTTTTCTGCTGTTGAAAACCGCGGCGGTCCGGCGCGGCGTGAAGCCCGGCGAACTGCTCCGCGTGAGACGCTGTTTCACGGAGGAAACGCCGTCCGGCGAGCCCGTATGCCTGCACCGGCGCGACATCCTGAGCATCCTGGAGCTGGACTACGTCGAACTGCTCGTGGAACGCGACAGCTCGCTGGTGCTGTTCTATCATCCCGAAGCCATGAAATGCGCGCTCCGCGATCCGGCGAACCTTGCGATCCTGGCGCGATGCGGATATCCCGCCGGTGCGGAGGTTCGCGCGCTGCTGGCGGAGCTTCAGCGGCGTTTTCGGCCTGGAAGCGGCCTGCCGCACGAGGTGGGCGTGTTCCTGGGGTATCCGGCAAAGGACGTGGCGGGGTTCATGGCGAATCTGCCCCGGACGCCGGTGGAACACGGCCGCTGGGCGGTCTACGGCGACGCCGGGGAATCCGTCGCGCGGATGACGCTGTACCGGCGGGTCGAGGCGGCGGCGGAACGAGTCTTGAACGTCTGCGGCGACACGCGGACTTTTCTGGAACATATATCCACTCTCAACACAACCATAGGAGTTATGTAACATGGCAAACGTAAAAGTCATCTTCGGAAGCACGACCGGCGCGACCGAAAGCGCGGCCGCCGAGATCGCGGCGGCGTTCGGCGTCACGGCGGTCAACATCGCAAACGCAACGGCGGACGATTTCAAGGCCGACCTGCTGATCCTCGGGAGTTCCACGTGGGGGCTCGGCGAGCTTCAGGACGACTGGGCCGCGAAGATCAGCCTCCTCGAACAGGCCGACCTCAAGGGGAAACTTGTGGCGGTCTTCGGGCTGGGCGACCAGAGCGGATTCGCCGACACCTACTGCGACGCGATGGGTATCCTCGCGCAGAAGGCGAAGGACCGCGGCGCACTGATCGTCGGTCAGACCTCGGCGGAAGGCTACGGCCACAGCTCGTCCGTCGCGGAGGAGAACAAGCTCTTCTGCGGCCTCGCGCTCGACGACAACAACGAGTCGGAAAAGACCTCGTCGCGCATCGGCGCGTGGGTCGAGACGCTGAAACATCACCTCGGCTGATCCGCCGATTTCACGAAATTCTTTCGGGCGGGCGCTGCCGCATTCAGGACCATGCGGCGGTTCCCGCCCGATTTGCGTCTTCTGATCTCCCCTTTGAAGCCCGGCATTCAAGAGCCGAGGAAAGAATACGCCTCAGATGCAGGAATCCGGGAAGCCGACTTCCGCGTTCTGCATGCGGCAGGAGTCCAGGATATCTCCGAGGTCGACCACGTTGAGCCAAATTGGCGCATCTCTTTTTGAGGGTAAAAACGACTCATCGCTCATTTTTCTCCGTTTTTTTTGCGATACGAAAGTTCGTCCACTCAAACTTTTTTTCATAAACGGAGAAAAAAATCCCGACTTTTGAGGTTAAAAATCGAAAAGGCGAGAGTTTTACATCTATGTTTATGAACTTGACTTCAAAAGCAGTCCTCACTGAAGCAACCAGTCCAGGACGTTGAGCTTGCGCGTTCCGTCGATATTGTCGTTCGGATCTTCATCCAAGGTCAGAAGGAACTTGGGGTGGTTGTCCCTGATCTTGTTGAACGGTGCAAGTTCGCGTTCCAATGTCGAGGGATCGCGCACGCTCGCGGCGACCTGATAATATTCCGTGCCGTCGGATGTCTCAACTACGAAGTCGACTTCTAGCCTGCCGACTTTCCCCACATACACTTTGCCGCCGCGTCTCAGCAGTTCCAGATAGACCACGTTCTCCAGGATATGCCCTACATCCTGACGCTGCCCGCCGAGAAGATGATGGCGCAGTCCGATGTCGACCACATAGTATTTGTCCTGGGTCTTCAAAAACTGCTTTCCTTTGATGTCGTAGCGTTCTGCCTTGTAGACAACAAAGCTTTCCAGCAGGGCCGAGAGATATTTCTCAACGGTCTTGCTGTCGGTCTTACGGTTCCCGGAGGTCAGCGTGTCGGCAATCCGTTTGATGGAAAGCTCGCTGCCGATGCTCGAAAACACGAATTTCGCCACGCTGTTCAGGACCATCGGATCCTGAATTCGGCGGCGTGTCATCACGTCTTTTACCAAAATGGTGTTGTAGATGCCCTCCAAATAGCTGTCCAATTCGTGCGCTGCTCCGGGAAGTTCCATCGCGTAGGGAAACGAACTGGTCGATATGTATTCCCGGTACAGACTTTGCCTGTCAGAGAATTCTGTGTGAGCTTGTGCGAACTCGCGGAAGGACAGCGGAAGCATGCGGATTTCCACATATCTGCCTGAAAGCATCGTTGCAAGTTCGGATGAAAGGAGATTCGCATTGGAACCGGTGATATAGATATCGGTGTTGGGCGTGATGTAGAGGCTGTCCACCACGCGGGGAAACTTCTCGCAGAGCTGAACCTCGTCGATGAACACATAGGTCATCTCTTTCGGGGAAAGCCGTTTCTTGATGTAGGAATGAAGCGCCAAAGGCTGACACAACGCCTCGTTTTCAAGTTTCTCCAGGTTCACCTCGACAATGCGTTTCTTCGGGACTCCCTGTTCTCTGAGCCATTCGGCATACATCTCCATCAGCACGGATTTCCCGCAACGGCGTACCCCCGTGATGACCTTGATGATCTGCTTTCCTCGCCAGGCCTGGAGTTCTTTCAGGTATTCCGGTCGCTCAATTCTCATTTGCATACCTCCGCTTGCGCATTGATTGATATTTGGAATATAATCCAAAAACTCAAAAAGTCAAGCTTCTTTTTGGAAAATAATCCAAAAACTCTTTTATGCGGCGGAGAAGAGCTCCGGTCGCGTGGATGGATTATTTCTCCTCCGTTTGTTTCTCTGGCGCGGTCAATGTGATGCTCTGGGCGGAATACTCCTTGCCGTCCTCGGAGATGAAGTAGAAGGTCAAGGTCGCAGTCTTTTCGCCTTCGGGGAGCCTCAGGAACACAGTGTCGGGGAGATTGGGAATAGAATCGTATTGTTTCCCCTCGTCGCGGTCGGAAACGTAATAGACCTTTCCAGTCAGGACATTCTCTCTCTTGTTGAAATGGAGGGCGGCCTTGTCGACGGACAATTCGCCTTTGTCGGACACGGCGAGAAGCCAGAACTTGCCTTTCAGATTCCTGTGCTGATCCCGGAACGCGCAGTCCATCCTGAATCGTATTTCCGTTTTTTCCTCGACGTTCTGCTCGATTTCGGGTTTCAGGTCGAGATAATCGACCTTTTTGCCGTCTTTTACCGTCTTGTAATCGTTGAACAGCCCGGTCGCGAAATCGAAAGCGGGCTTCAGATCTGTTGCGGAGACGGGTTTCCCCTCGGAATGAATATAGACCTCCGTATTGTAAAATGCGGCGGTCAGGAAACTTCCGGAACTGTAATTCGAACTGAAATCAAACGGCGTATCGACAGCTTTAATCTTATCCCATGTGGTCGGGAGAGTCGAATTCAGGCTTTCCGCGAATGTCGAATACAGCGTGTGCATCAGGGCGTCATTCGAGCTGCGGCACGGCACAATCCGCAACGATGTCTTCCCGAACGTTTTCTTTGCCCCGTTCCGCAGATCGGCTCCGTTTGCAAGAGATTGCGGGACGCCGACCAGAATGAGATTTGGCTGCGCGATACGGGCTTTCCGCTCATAACTCTGATACGCCTTGAAAAGCCTTTCATATATCGCGCCCCATTTTTCCTTGTGCCGGGCGACATACTCGTTTTTGTCCGCTGTCGAGGGAATGGTTTCGAGGACCGGTCTGCCATCAGGCTGCGCATTCCCCGATTCGTTCGCATATGCCGTATTCTCCGCCGAGGCGTCCAGTCCGCCGAGCACACAGGCGAACAAAGCGGCGATCAGAAATACTCGGTGTTTCATGTTATTTCTCCTCAGTTTGAGCAGACGGCTCTTTTGTTTTGGCTTCGTCATTATCTTTCCTAATATTTCTGGGAGAAGATTTTGCTGCGGGGAGAGCGGATATCTTTTTATCGCGGAAGGTTTCCAAGGTCAGCGGACCATCCAATTTATATCCGCTACCTTCAGATGCATTGGGAAGTTCTCCGTCGAATTTAACGAGCCAGAAATTTCGCGTGATGGCTTGTTCTTTGTCAAGTTTAAGCTCCCAAACTAATTCCGTTAAGCCAAATTCGAAATCCTTCATGGAAAAGTCTTTGCTTTCCTTCAAAAGCTGGTCCAGTTCAATTTTGAATGTTTTGATCTCTCCCGGTTTCAATTCAATGCTTTTTGCTTTTTTCTTAAAGGGAGAAGAGAATACGCGACCATTAGGGAATTTGAGTTTGACTTGATTCCCATCTCCATAAAGGTCGGTCAAAACGATCTTTTTTGAAGTGTGATTGGCGACCAGCAAAGCGAACGAAAGGTTATTCCCATCCATTAGTTTTATAATTTCAGCAAAAACACAGTCTTTTTGATTCTTGTGAAAAAAATCCATATTGGAGTTTATAGCACCAGACAAATAGATTGGCACTGGATCTTTCTCCTGATGGGTGATATGCCACGATAAAACAATTGAGTTCTTCTCATTTTGCAGTTCATTTTTTATTTTTGAATCCTGTAAAATGTAGTGATGCGGATTGTAATTTATAAAAAAGGAACCACTCGAAATTGTGTAAAATATGCGTGGATTTGTGAGCTCGCGAGAATGAGAAACTCCTTTTTCTGTTCCCAAAGACACATAATGTCTGCCAGTAAAAAAAGCATCAATACGAAGCTCTGAATCCGTGGTATTACGATAGAAGAGCGAAAAGTCAGATATTGTTCCATCAATATTTTTCGCGATGAACTGTTCAATCTTGCGGGCATCCTCTGCCGATGCGGTCACTCCGCCCAGCATGCAGGCGAACAACACTGCGATCAGAAATACTCGGTGTTTCATGTTATTTCTCCTATGGAGTTGGTGTTGCTGATTCCGATTCAGGTTCAGGCGCTTTCACTGTATTGCTGATGGAGGGTTTGAGGAATCACATCTTTATTATACCACGCCCCAAGCAAATAATCAAGCGTAAAATGCCGGAAATGCAAGGGAAAACACCATCTTTCCCGCCGACTTCCTGCCCGGAGCCTGCCGGACAGGGGCGGAAGGATGAGGTTGCTTCTCCGGCGCTCAACATAAATTCTCTGCGTTCGTCCAAATCGTTTTCCCCTCGAAAAAACGTAAGGCCTGTTCGTTGTGGAAAAGTGGTAGGGTTATCGGAGTCCAACAGACTTACGTTTTGGGGTGTTTTGAGGTTGGAAAGGCCTTGATTATGGAAGACGAAATCAAAAAGGTTGTTAATGCAGTTGCTACGCAGGGGGAATCATCTTTTTATGACAGAATTGTCTTGGCTCTGTCTGGGGGGGGATGACTGTTGGACTTCATCAACAAAATCCTTGTTGATTGAAGTCGGAACTTGCTGAAGCCGGGCATTGAATTCCACGATGAGCTTTTCGATCTCTTCGTCCAGCTTCTCTGCAGGAACTCGGCTGAGCCGTTTCCGGATTTCAGGGGATTCCAGGTATTTTTTGAACAAAACAGGATTCAAGGGGTTCTGCGGAAGCTCACCCTCGACCTCCGACAACAGGAATATAACATACAAGAGATACCCTTATGGTAATTCCGTCTTCCCTGATGGTAACGGAATTAACAAGCAATTCAATCAGCCTGGCACGTTCTTGGGGTGGCGGTCAGGCCTTTCTTCGTCTTGAACGGCGGTTAAAAAAGCCTTTCGGCACATAGATTCTTCGCAACCTTGTCATAAGTCCATTTCATCTTCAAGAAAACAGCGTACATATCCATCCTGTCACAGAACCGTCATAAAGGGGGGGGGGCACGCATATGCTTTTGCTGGCCACGCTTCGCCGCGTGGATAATCGCATACTATGCGCATTATCCATACCGAGATTTAAGTAAAAATATAATGTGTTATTACTTTTTTGTTAATACAATTTTGCACTTGACTTGAATTGTTGAAAAGATGTAGTATATTTAGTAAATATTTTGGCGTTTTATTGAAAACGAATCGACATGCATTTGTTCGCGCTATTGCAAAGCCATCAATGAAAAAAAGTATTATTTATTTATAAATTAATTTGTTTTAACGTGTTAAGAACGATACAGAAAGTGGAGCATATATTTATAGGGATTGGATCAAGAAATACTCGAACTTTCAACTCGCGAATCGGTCATTTTTATGAAACATGAATATATAACACACAAAAAAACATATATAGTGCTATCCGCGCTTGTGCTTGTAATAGGTGTGCTCTTTGCTCTTGTTCTCTGGTTTGATATCCATAACAAAGGCGAAGAATGGGAAAACCAGAAGATCAATTTCGTGAACGTGGAACCGGTCCGTTCGGATTCCGCTCTTCCGGTCGACACGGGCCAGAAGAGCCTGCTGAACGGCGACTGGAAGTTCAACTTCGTCACCATGACCGCACCGGACGGTCAGCTGGACCTCTCGCAGCGTCCCGAAGGCTTCTTCATGCCCGATTACGACGATTCCTCCTGGGATACGATTCCCGTACCATCCACGTGGGAAATTCAGGGCTACGGTACCCCGCTTTATACGAATATCACGTATCCATTCAACACGGACTTTGCGCCATTCGTCACGAAAACTCCCTCGCAGCAATTCACCTCGCACCTCGAACGCAACCCGGTGGGCTCCTACCGCCAGACGTTCACCGTGCCCGCCGGATTCAAGAAGGGCGGCCAGGTGTTCCTGAAGTTCGACGGCGTGTCCGCCGGATATTACGTGTGGGTGAACGGCGAGAA
>ONQZ01000075.1 GCA_900320095.1 uncultured Lentisphaerota bacterium | reverse complement strand
TCCGACCTCCGCCGCGCTCGTGAACGATTTGTCGTTCATCGGCGACGCTCCGTCCTACACGCTTACGATTGGAGGGGAATCCCAGAAGAAAGGCTACTACAGGCTTGCGGAAGGCGCGGCTGGGTTCAATAAGATCATTACCGTGCAAAATGCTGCCGGCGTGGAAGTCGGCACGCTCACGGTCGGCCAGACTACAAGTATTGAAGGTACTGACTACATGCTGGACCTGGGCGCCGACGGTGTTCTCACCGTCACGGTCGGCGGAGTTGTTATTACCGGCGATATCACCAGTGAGACGAAGAACGTCTCCTCGGGCTGGTCCGCCGTGAACGTCAACGTCAATGCACTCGGCAAACTCAACGTCCTTGAGGGCGGCACGGCGAGCCATACCACCGTCAATGAATACGGCGGAATGAACATTTCCTCCGGCGGCGTCGCGAGCGATACGACCGTCAATACAGATGGGCACCTCAATCTCCGGGGTGGTACGGCAAACGGCGTTACCGTCAATTCCGGCGGCTCCCTCTACCTCTATGACGGAACGGCGCATCAGGTCATAGAAAACGGTGGATATGTCGGGGCAGGAATCAAGGATGATGTTACATTCCTTCCCAACACGTTCTCCGGGCTTACTTTGGGATCGGGATTATATAACGCAACGGTTCACTCGGGCACGGTGGCGAACAGCACGACCATTAATGCGCTCAGCGAGCTCAGAATCTTCAGCGGCGGCATCGCAAACGGCGTTACCGTCAATTACGAAGGCAATCTCACTGTCTCCAGCGGCGGCACGGCGTATCAGGTCATAGAAAACGGCGGATATGTCGCTGTTGGCTACGGGGCTGAAGTCATATTCCTTCCCAATACGTTCTCGAAAGAAATGTTGAATAGCAGTGCCTCTGTTCACTCGGGCACGGTGGCGAGCAGCACGACCGTTGATTCGCACGGTTTACTCGAAATCTTCAGCGGCGGCCTCGCAATGCATACTACCGTCACTTCCGGCGGAAGCATCCTGATCTACAACGGAGCCAGGCTCACTGGCCGCATGACGTTCGAGATTGGCGCGGAAGTCATCCCGTTCGTCGGTTCGATCCTTGATTTCGACCTCACGCAGACCTCGGCGGGTTCGGTCGCCCTCGTGAACGACCTCTCAATCCTGCTTGGCACGCCGACCTACACGCTCACGGTCGACGGCATGCAGGCGAACGGCACGTACAAGCTCGCGGGCGGCGCGGCGGGATTCAATAAGACCATCTCTGTCGTGAACACGTCCGGCTCGGAACTTGGCACGCTCAAGGTCGGGCAGACAACCGATATCGGCGGCGTGGATTACACGCGTTCGTATGGACGGGCGAGCACGGCGAGGGTAACTACCAGCATGGCTACTGGATGAACGGAACGAACACCTGGCAGTCCGCGAACAGCAATCATCCCGCCGAATGGGAGAATCTGGGCTGCCACGACATGACCGGCGACGGTAAGGCCGACTCCGTGCTCGTCGGCAATGTCGAGGTCGGCGGCGTGAAGGGCGCTTACATTGGCTACTACGCCGACGCAAACGACCTGCCGGACGGCAGCACCTGGGTCAATATCGGCTACCTGAACAACGCCGACAACATCATTTGGAAGAATAAGGTCGGGAATCTGACCGGAGGAACGGGAACTCTACGCGCTCGGCGTGTGGAAGGACGGCAAGGAAGACTGGGCGACGCTCAGCGGCAGTTTCGGCGGTTCCGACTGGACGCTTGTCGGCTGCGGCGACTTCGACGGCGACGGCAAGGATTCCGTGCTCATGTCGGGCAACGGCGGACAGTATTTCTACGCGGTCGGCATCGAAGGCGCGGCGGCGTCCCTCGGCTCGACGAACTGGTCCGGCTGGGAAGTCCACGCCATCGGCGACTTCTCGGGCGACCAGAAGGACGATATTGTGTTGTTCCACAAGGAAACAGGCTCCCTGGTCATGTGCGCCGACGGCAATCTCGACAGCTACACGTCCCTTGCTCAGCTCGACGCGAAAGACTGGTTCGTGGTCGGCGCGGGCGATTACAACGGCGACGCGAAGGACGATTTGCTGGTCCGCCAGTATTCGACCGGCATGCTCGGCTACTACAACTCCGGCGATACGTCGCAGTGGGTCGAACTCGGCCGCGGCGTCGACATGAACTGGACCGTGATAGCATAAAACGCCCCCCCCGTGCCGTCGCGTAGTACGGCACTACTGCCGTCAAGGGCTTGCCCTTGTGCGCAAGCGAAGCTGAGCGCACACCGCAAGCGGTGTCGAGTAGTACCCGGCTCCGCTCGGGCACGGAGGGCTTGCCCTCCCTTTTTTTTGCGATTCGTTCTTGATTTTTCGCGAAAAATGCAGTATAATAATTGGATAAAAAATCCGCTGCGCGGACGATCGCAAAACGACCCGGCGGCGTCACAACTTCTCAAACAAAGGAAACCTCAATGGACAGCAACAAACGCCCGGACGACATGGTCCGCATCACCACGAAAGAACTCGCAGACAAGTTTATCGAAGAACAGATCGCCCTCATCCGGCAGCAGGTCGGCTCCCGCAAGGTGCTCCTGGCGCTTTCCGGCGGCGTGGACAGCTCCGTGGTGGCCGCGCTCCTGATCCGCGCGATCGGGCAGCAGCTCGTGTGCGTGCATGTGAACCACGGCCTGATGCGCAAGGGCGAAAGCGAACAGGTCGTCGAGGTGTTCCGCCGCCAGCTCGGCGCGAACCTGATCTACATCGACGCCACCGACCGGTTCCTCGACAAGCTCGCCGGAGTCGCCGATCCCGAACAGAAACGCAAGATCATCGGCGGCGAGTTCATCCGCGTGTTCGAGGAAGAGGCGCGCAAGCTCACGGACGTCGATTTCCTCGCGCAGGGCACCATCTATCCCGACATCGTGGAGAGCGTCGGCGTGAAGGCGCACCACAACGTCGGCGGCCTCCCGCCCGACCTGCATTTCGAGCTCGTCGAGCCCGTGAAACTGCTCTTTAAGGACGAGGTGCGCGTGATCGGCGCCGCCCTCGGACTTCCCGATTCCATGGTCAACCGCCAGCCGTTCCCGGGACCCGGCCTCGGCGTCCGCTGCACCGGCGCGATCACTCGCGACCGCCTCGCCGCGCTCCGCGAATCCGACGCCATCCTGCGCGAGGAGTTCGACCGCGCCGGCCTCACGAAGTCCGTCTGGCAGTTCTTCACCGTCGTGCCGGATTACCGTTCCACGGGCGTCCGCGACTCCAAGCGCGTGTTCGACTGGCCGGTCATCATCCGCGCGGTGAACACCCGCGACGCCATGACCGCGGTCGTGCCGGAGATCGACTGGGCGGTCCTGAAGAAGATCACGGACCGAATCCTCGCCGAAGTCCCCGGCGTCTGCCGCGTGCTCTACGACCTCAGCCCGAAGGGGCCGGCCACGATCGAATGGGAGTGACCGCCCCCGTTTGACCGGCATCTTCTTTTGAAGTGAACGGGCTGAGGCGGATAACCTCGGCCCGTTTTGTGTTTGGATGCTTGTCCGAGGCGGGTGCAACAGAAATATGATGTGGTGCTTCTCCCATACGTCCGCCGGATTCTGTACAGGGAACACGGAACAGGAAACTTTTTTCGGCTTTTTTTCGGGTTCGAGCTTGAATTTCCGCGAAACGATGGTATATTAAATTCCGTCAATCGAACATGGGGTATTAGCTCAGTTGGCTAGAGCGCCTCGCTGGCAGCGAGGAGGTCATGAGTTCAAGTCTCATATACTCCACCATTTGCAGATACAAGGACTTTTGAGACATGACCTCTTCGGCCACACCCCAAAGGTCCTTTTTTTATCTGTTTCCCGGTTAGAGTGTTGCCTGGGCTTTCCAGTAGTTCTGCTCAAATTGGTCAGGTGTCTGCAATTTCAGCTTCCGATGCGGCCGTTTGAGGTTGTAGAATTCAATATACTCCCGTACCGTCTTATCCAATTCTTCAGGGGTGTTATACCAGTTGTGTGACAACTCTTCCCTCTTCAACGTGCCGAAAAACGATTCCATCACAGCATTGTCGTGTGGTGTTCCCGGATTGGACAACGATTGCCTGACTCCGAGGTCACGGAGCAATTTCCGGAATTTATAGGCCGTGTATTGACATCCCTGGTCGCTGTGAAAGGTCAGACCTTCAGGACGGTTTCTGGATTCAAATGCTTTCAGGAATGTCGTCCTGACCAAATCCATGTTCATTTCGGGAGAAATCACGTAAGAAAGAACCTTACGGGAAAACAAATCCATCACAACACATACGGCGTAGAACTCGTCATTGACCCTGGCATATGTTATATCGCTTACCCAGAATTTATTCGGGGCATCCTGCGTAAAATGACGCCGCAATCTGTTCCTCCGATATTTGTACTGTCTGTGTGTCGAGTTGAAAACACGGGGCCTGTTTTGCTTGGGGATCAAGCTCATCTCCTGCATCAACCGCTGGACATGAGCAATGGAAACCGCTATGCCACGATTATTGATTTTGACCTTGATCATAGGAGCCCCGAAGCGCTCCCCGCTGTCATAAAATTCGTTTTCTATGATCGGCCGCAGCATGTCATCATTCTGCTCGTATTGAGTCTTATCCTTTTGCTCCAGACTGACGCGATAATATGTAGCACGGGACAAATCCAGCACCTTACATAGAGCATAAACGGAAAAAAGGTTTTGAAGTCTGCTAACTTCTTCAACCTTTTCCGGAATAGAGGCCGATGCCGTGCAATTGCATTGGCGAATAATTTTGTTTGCCACTTGTAACGATTCTAGATCTCGTTTCATTTTGCTAACTTTACCCGCGGAATAAGCAGTGCCTTTTTGACTGGTGGCGACCACTTTGTTTTGAGCCGTCCAATTGCGCAGAGTATCTTTGGATATGTGATACTTTGTGCAAGTCTCCTTGACCGACTTAGTCTTTGCATAATCAGCCAGGATCATCTTCCGTATATTGCACCCCTATAAGAGACGTGCTATATTAAGAGAGTCTTTGAAAGGAGGCAGCATGAGCACGAAGAAGAATTGGACGGGGCAGGAAAAGCT
>ONQZ01000038.1 GCA_900320095.1 uncultured Lentisphaerota bacterium | reverse complement strand
TAAAATTCAGAAAAAAACAGATGCCGGAGAATCGTGATCCGGCAGAACAGCCAAGAGGAAACACAGATGTCATTTCCCGTCGCCGGTCTTCTCATGACGGCGGATCGATTCGAGCAACTCCATATACTCCAATCCGTCCTTGTCCTCGGGGAAATAGATCAGGAGATATTTGGTATTCTCCATGGCAGGCGTATAGCGTTCGGCATCGAAATCGGCCCTGATCTGCTCATGCATTGCTTTGGACCAGAGATCCAGCATCTCGTTCGGGAAACTCGCCTTGAACTGCGGAAATTTGAGCACGGAGATGACCTCCGCATACTGTCCAGCATCGAACAGGCGTTTGCCGTAGATGTACCGGGCCTGAAGGTCGTTCTGATTCTCATCCCAGGCTGTCCGGGCGCATTCAAGCGCATTTTTCGCATCGCCCATCTTGTCATAAAGCACGGAAAGATTGAGATTGACAAGCACCTTGTCCGGATACGTATCACGAATGGAAAGATAACGTGCAAGCGCGGCATTGTTCCGTCCGACTTCAGCGAGACGCGTTGCCGCATGGAAGATCAACCGGGAATTGTCCGATTGGCTCTTTTCAAACAGGTCGAGCGCCTGATCCCGTTTTCCTTCGGAAAGAAGGATTTCAGCACGGATGAACGGCAACGCGGCACGGTTCGGAGAATCCTTCGGCAGGGACTCGATCCAGGCAGAAAGCGACTTCAGAGAATCAAACAATTTGTTTTCAGCGCAGAATTCATAATAGAAACAAAGCAGCTGTCCGTCTTTGTTCTTTTCGATCAAAGTCCGGAATTCTTTTTCCGCCTCGTCCTTGCGTCCAAGCTGATCCAGCGCCAGAATATGAAGGATAACCATGGAATCCTGTTCCTGAACACCCTCCAGCGAATTGTACTCGGTGATATAGTCCATTGTGCGTGCGGCCTGACCGCGTTTCAAATAGTATTCCGCGGCAATCCGAAGCAGGACAGGATCGCCGGGATACAGTTTCATTGCAGACAGCAGTTCATCCTCCGTCAAGGTCTCTTTCTTGAATTGATTCAGGAGGATGATGCGTTTCAGGAAAGAGACGTCGTCTCCCGGTGTTTGGATCAGAAGTGCGATTCCGGCACAGGTATTCAGGCGGTCCGGATCGGAAGCCAAATCCGAATCCGCCTGCTTCAAGAGATACTCCAGGGCAGCGGTTCTGGCCCGTTGCGGAAAATCCAGAAATGGAGAGTCCTTGAAAATATCCTCCAGGAGCAGGAATATCTCTTTCGGGGAATCCGCGCTGATCGCCAATTGAAAGTTCATAAGCGAGGAAAGCTGGGTCTTGATCGTGGATCCTGTTTCAAACATCGCTGTCCGGAGACGCGTCTCATCCCCTTCACTGAACGCATACAGCGCATCCAGATACGATGCAATAATCTTCGACTGGCGTCCGCGCAAGTGCCGCATTTTATCGGCAAGAGGCGGGATCAGTTCCGGCTGTCCGTTAAGAAGACTGCTTTCTCCATAAAGAATCGGCATCGCAATATTCATTTTTGTCTTGAGAAACTCTTCACAGACTTTGATCGAATCCTTGAATCTGTAGTGGAAAAAATAGAAATCGGCGAGCATGGGCGCTCCGGCGAATTCGTTCAGCTCGACAGATTCCCGGAGCAGTTTCTCTATTTGCTCGTCCGATTTCCGGTCGCCCTTTTTCGAAAGCACATACAGCAACGTATTGATCGTCTCAAACCGGATCTGTTCGTCCTTGATGTCCGGAAGCGAAGCAATGATATTCTGAGCTTTATCAAAAGTAATCTCGGAAGATTTCAGCAGGAGGTCCGCATAACGGCCATATTCCGTACCGGAAAAATACTTCGGATTGCTCTTGATTCGTTCGTTATAAAACGCTTTTCCGCCGGAAACATGCCCGGAATGCAACGCCGAGATCAGATACAGCGCCCCCTCTTCCGGCGGCAGTTCCGAGTTCTCCATAACCTTCAGATTGAGGACGGAATAAATGGTCCCGAAATGTCTGGCCCGGAACGCCGCATTCAGGAAGTCATGATAATAGACCTCGTTCAGCGGATTCAGCCGAACCAGCCGCTGACGGAAAAATGCCTCGTTAGCCCAATCGCCGTAATGCCGATAAATCTGCGCCATCGCTTTAATGGCGTCTTCTTTGTTCGGGTCGTCGTTGATGACTTTGATAAAAAGCTCTTTTGCCTTTTCATAGTCCCCCGATTCGAATGCGGCGTGTGCCTGATTGTAGTTTCTGTATTTGCCGATATCCTTCAGGGCATAAAAGAAACTGCTTCCCATGCAAAGCAGGAACACGAGAAGAAAGATGCAAAGGACCAGGATGCGTTTCGGCGTCAGACGGACACCCCCGACCTTCACATAATGCGACGACTTTTTCTTCTTTTCCTTGGGCTCGTGGTTGAAAAGCATGTTAAAACGCGGATCATTCCGGTATCTGCTTTCGAGCTCTTCGCGAGAGAGGCGTTCGCCGGAAGCAGGCGTCACATCATCCGCTTCCGCAGTATTGCTCCCGGCCTTTTTTACATCATCGGAAGAACGATCCTCCGATAAAGAACGGACAGAGTACCGGTCTTCACCCCGGTACTCTTCTGCTCCGGACGGAATCGTTCCGCCGTTGGCTGTCCGTTCGTCCTCTTCAGTCATGCCTGTTCCGTCTGAAGGGAACGCTGTCTGCGGTTTTTGTAGAGAAGGAAGAGCGCACCGGCAGCCAGCGCGACGATCAGGGTCACGGCGGGAGCGGGCAGCGGCTCACCGATAACGATCTCGATCAAGCCGTTGAACGGATCTTCCGAGAAATCGACCTGATAGAAGCTTTCAGGATTGTATCCGCCATAATAATTGGGATCGCCGGCAAATTTATCCGAAGCATAAGCATGGAAAGCATTTTCGGCATCCTGATATCCGAACTGAATGATGTCGCCTTCTTTGAAACGGCCGAGCTGGATCGAGGCGACGTTCACGTCTCCTTCCGTCACGACTTTCGCTTCTTTGACAGCCTGAGACAGCGATATGAATACACCGTTTTTCTTGTAGCCCAGGGTTTTTCCGTCCCAGTCAGCGACAGTCGCCAGTTTTTCTTTCAGATTCACATTGGATTCCGCCGCAATAAGCATTGTCAGCGACTTCGACACGTTGGACGAGAGCACATTCGAATCCGCGTCGAAGGTAACAGCCTGCTTCTGTTGCGGCTGTTCCTGAGCAAATGCAGCAAGTCCGAAGATCGTCATTGCGCATGCAAAGACTGCCGTAACAAGTGTTTTCTTCATTTTTTCCTCCTGGTTGTTGGTCGAATGTATGCTGGATCCTGTCTTCAGCACCATCCGGAAACAGACGTCAAGTCTGTCTTCATTTGTTTCAAAACAATTGCAAGGTTATATAAAAAATAGCTCTTTTTTTCTTTTTTTCAAGCCTTGTTCCAGGAATTAACGAAAAAAGTCAAAAAAAACTCAACAAAAGCGCAAAAGCGGATTATTCGCAGAAGAACTCGAAGCGCAGGAACACCGGACCGTCGTCTTCGGACGGGGCTTCCCCGTGCATCAGGAACAGCTCGAACGATCCGTCCGTCCTCGTCACGCTCATGTCGAACATGTCGGCGGATTCCAGCCGGATGGTCGTGAAGAGCGAGGTCCCGCGGCTTTCCGTGTCGACCGAGACGCCCGGCACGTCAAGCGAGGCGAGGTCGCGCCGGATCGACTCCAGCATCCGCATGGCGTCGTACGCCGGATCGCCGTGCAGCGGGATCCGACGCATCGCGCCGTCGTCCGGACCGAAGAAGAACGGAACGGGAATACGCTCGTCGGCGGGAATGCTTTCGAGTTCGGCGGGGACCAGCGCCGGGTCGATGTCGATCGCATACTGGCGTTCTGAGGGCGAATTGGAAACGACCCGCGCCCGGACGAAGTCGCCGATGCCGGGTTCCGCCGCGATCGCAGGCAGCGGACGGGCGGACGGATGCGCCGTTTCGACCGCGGCAGTCTGCAATCGTCCGGTCCTCGCCCGGTTCGCGTGCAGCTGATCCGTCAGAAGATACGCGAAGAATCCGCCCAGGATGAACAGCGCGGCGATCCGGAAGAACCAGGCGGTGCGCGAGTCGGAGAAATCGCGTTTCCGAGGAGCACTGAACGTGAATCCGTCCGCGGCGGCCTCCGCACGGACATACGCCGCGATCCGGGCGTTCATGCCGGGATCGGGTTCGGACGCGACGGCGCGCGACACGACATCGCGGAGCGTTTTGTAATCCGCCAGACGCCGCGCGCAGTCCGGGCACGATTCGAGGTGCGCGCGCACGGTCTCGCCCGGCGCAAGTTCGCCGTCGAAGACCGCCGATATCGTTTCCAAGTCCGGGCAGCCGGGGGTAGTCGCCTGTTCGTTCATATTGTTCGCCTCAAATGGGGGGGTTGCGTCTGTTGAAGCTGTTGAACCTATTGTCGAGCGCCGCCCGGTGACGGGAGGATCCCGACGGCGGCGAGGTAGTCGCGAAGCATTTCGCGGCCCCGGGACAGCCGGGATTTCACGGTCCCGACCCTGCAGTCCAGTTTCTGCGCGATCTGCTCGTACGGCATGTCGTTCACATGACGCAGCAGCATGGTCTCGCGGATGTTGTCCGGCAGGCGGCTCAATGCTTTCATGATGTTCGTTCCGATTTCGTCCTGTTCCAGCACCAGGTCCGGCTCCATGCGCCGGTCCGGCACGTCCTGTTCGTTTTCCGCCCCGGAGTCGCCGTCGGAGCCGTCGCCCGCGGTCAGGCTTACGTTCAGACCGCTTCCGCGCCGGTGGTTCCACTGGTACTTGTTCCGGGCCAGGTTCAGGGTGATGCGATGAAGCCAGGTCTCCAGGCTCGATTCGCCGCGGAACATCTGCATGGCGCGGTACGCACGCAGGAAAGTGTCCTGCACGACCTCCTCGGCGTCCTGCCTGGACCCGAGCAGCGCGTATGCCACTTTGTACAGCTTCGCGGAGTACATCTCGATCAGGCCGTCGAACGCGGTGTCGTCGCCGCTTCGGAACGCCTTCAGGAGCGCCTCTTCACGAGTCTTTTGTTCCTGTTCCATCGCTGTCCTTATGTTCTACAGACAAACCGTTTCATGTTTTGTTCCGCGGATTCTGCATTTTTTCCGCATTTTCCGCCGGAACCGCCCGACGCATGCCTATCTCCGCTTCTGTTCGCGGCGGTACTTCCGGATCTTTTCGAGCACCTCGTCGCGCATCTTGAACGCGTCCTTCAGGAAACCGTCGCGGATCGCGTCCGGGAACTTCTCGTATTCGCCGATCAGCTCGTTGAGGTCGGCGAGGAACCGCTTCGTGAGCGCGATGCGGAACGTGACGAGTTCGCCGTCCTCCAGACGCAGCACGTCCAGCGAACGCGCCATCAGTTTCCCGAGCAGCGTCAGCGCCCGCATCATGGCGCGCGCGGCGGTCTGATCCTTCTCCTCGGCGAAATACTCGGTCAGGTCGATCGCCATGTGGGACGCCGCCGTGTACACGTCGCTGCCGTCGCGGTGCCGCACGAAATCCTCCTCCGGCACGTCGTCGTAATCGTCGTCATCGTAGTCGTCCGGCGGCGCGTCGAAATCGTCGTCCCAGCTCGACCCGCGCCTGCGGATGCGCTTCGAGATGACTTTGTCCTCGTCCGGGAGGTCGATGTAGCGCGGGAGTTCGGCGAGGTAGTCGTGCACCCGGTCGTCGTCCTTGCGGATCTCCTTCTCCCATTCGAATTCGTCGCGGTATTCGCCGTCGTTGAAGGGGTCGGTCATTCGTCCGCTCCGGATCCGATGCCCTTTTCCGCCTGTTTCCGGCGGGCGGCGGCGAGCTTTTCGTGTTCCGCGTCCAGCTTCGCCATGGCGTCGAAACTCGGCACGTCGCCCCAGAGCTGTTCCAGCTGGTAGCGGTCGCGCGTATCGTTCGTCATGATGTGGATCAGCAGGAACCCGTAGTCCACGATGATCCACTGGCTCTGCGGCGTGCCGTCGACCGTGATCGCATGGATGCCGAACTCCTCGCGCACGGCGCGCTGGATGCGCTCCGAGATCGCGCCGATATGCGGCTCGGAGAGGCCGGTGCAGATCAGGTAGTAGTCGCCGATCGCGCCGTCCTGTTTGGTCATATCGAGTCGGAGAATGTGTTCCGCCTTGTGATCGTAGGCTTCCTTTTCGCACAGCTCGATCACGTCCGTCACTTTGAAGTTCATTCTCGGTTTTTTGGTTTCCTGTTCGTCGTTCATGTGGTTATTCTCCGTTTCTTTGAGGATAAAGTTTGTGTTCTTCGATGTAGTTCAGCACGGGGCCCGGCAGAAGGTCCCGGCACGCGTCCGCGCCCCGTTCGAAAAGGCGCTGCCGCACGGCGGTCGAGCTGGGATCGAACTCCGGCGCGCCGGTCAGGACCGAGCCGGACAGCTTTTCGAACAGCTCCGGCTGCCAGACCTTTTTCAGCAGGTCGGGGTCCGCCTCCGCGCCCGGCCTCGGGTACGCCAGAAACCGGTTTTCGCGCACAAGGCGTTCCGCCTCGTACCACAGGTGCAGCTGGTTCAGCGAATCCGTCCCGACCACCCACACGAAATGCTCCGCCGGGTAGCGTTGTTTCAGGACGTCCAGCGTGTCGACCGTGTAGGAGGGGCCGGGACGTTCCGCCTCGATCTCGCTCACGCTCATGCCCGGATACCCCGCGATCGCCGCGCGAAGCATCGCCGCACGGTCCGCGAACGGCGCGGGCGCAAGTCCGTCCTTGTGGGGCGGATGCGGCGCGGGCAGGAAGACGACGCGGCGCACGCGTCCGGTTTTCAGCAGATAATCCGCAAGCCCGATGTGCCCGTTGTGAACGGGATCGAACGTGCCGCCGAAGACGGCTGTCAGGTTTTCTTCAGGCATTCGGACTCTTGGATTCGGGGTTCTTTTTTCGCAGAAACGGCATTTGCGCGCTTGCATTCGGGCAATCCCGCGCGTATTTTAAATGCACCCTTTAAACATAGCAGATTCCGCAAAAAAGACAAGCCGCAATCCGTTTTTTCATGAAAATCTCTTCTTTTCCCGGAGACATCCCGCAGACCCCGCTCTTCGCCGCAGCCTCGAAAGCCGCCGCCGTGCTCCGCGCCGCCGGACACAAGGCGTATTTCGTGGGCGGAGCCGTCCGCGACCTCCTGCTCGGACGCACCCCGGACGACGTCGACGTCACCACGTCCGCGCGCCCGGAGGAGATCCAGGCGCTGTTCGACAGGGCGATCCCCATCGGCGCGGCGTTCGGCATCATCACGGTCGTCGTCGACGATATCCCCATCGAGGTCGCGACGTTCCGCGCGGAACGCGGCTACAGCGACGGCCGCCGCCCCGACCATGTGGTCTACACGGACGACGAGGTCCTGGATGTGACCCGGCGCGATTTCACGATCAACGGATTACTCTTCGACCCGGCGGAACGCACCGTGGTCGACTGCGTGGGCGGGCTCGACGACCTTCGCGCGGGCGTTCTGCGCACCATCGGCGATCCCGTGGTCCGCTTCGGCGAGGACCATCTCCGCATCCTCCGGCTCGTCCGGTTTGCGTCCCGCCTCGGATTCGAGGTCGATCCCGCCTCGGAACAGGCGGCCGCCGGCGCGGCGGAAAAACTCCGTCTGATCGCCGCCGAACGCATCCGCGCCGAACTTGAAAAGATCCTGCTCTGTCCGCATCCGGCGGAAGGCTTCGAGATGCTCGCGCGCCTCGGCATCCTGCGGGTCGTCCTGCCGGAAGTCGACGCCATGCGCGGCGTGGAACAGCCGAAGCAGTACCACCCGGAGGGCGACGTCTTCGTCCACACCATGCTCCTGCTCCGACACGCCGCCTGGCGCACTCCGGACCTCATGTGGGCCGCCCTGCTCCACGACGTCGGCAAGCCCGGCACCCAGACGTTCAAGGACGGCGTGCCGCATTTCTACGGTCACGAATCGCTCGGCGCGGACATGGCGGCGGACATCCTCGCGCGCCTGCGGTTTTCGTCCGCCTCCATCGACACGATCACCGCCGCCATCCGGCATCACATGCGGTTCGCGTCCGTCCACGCCATGAAAAAGGCGAAATGGATGCGGATCATCGCCGATCCGAATTTCCCGCTCGAACTCGAGCTGCACCGTCTCGACTGCATCGCGTGCCACGGGCTGCTCGACAACTACGTCCTCATGCTCGACCGCATGCGCGAATACGCCAAGCTCCCCGCCCCGCGCAAGCCGTTCCTGAACGGCAACGACATCATCGCGCTCGGCGTCAAGCCCGGCGCGGTCTTCAGCCGCATCCTCAGCGAGGCGGAAGATCTTCGGCTCGAAGGCGAGCTCCAATCGCGCGAACAGTCGCTCGAATGGCTCCGCGCCAGAGTCGAACACCTCGACATCTGAAAGTCCAGAATAATCGTAAGGAAATCCCCTTCGGAACAGTTTCGTCTGAAGGGGATCGTTTTTTGTTCAAATCTTCTTTTATCCAAACTCAGTGTACATACACCCGGAGCACGGTCCCGCGGAACAGCACCCCGCGGTCGGGTTTCGCCGCCTTGAAGATGAGGTCGGGGCCGAAGTAGAATCCCGGCTGCGTCGGCTGGTTGTACGCCACGTTCTGCGTGGCGAGGCTGATGCGGTACACGGGGTCCTCCAGGAACGTATGGAACCGGTACGCGGTCGGAATGGTGGAGACGTACAGCCGGAGGTGAGCGTTGTCGTTGGTGCGCATGAGCACCTCCTCGCGCCAGTCGCCGAAGATGTCGCCCTGAAGGCACGGCGTGGACTTCGTGCCGTTGTTGGACGAACATCCCTCGAAACGCATCAGCGGCTCGCACGTCCCCTGCGCGGCGTTATATTTCGTGATCGTGTTGCCGTCGAGCAGTTCGCGGCACAGGTCGTCGTCCCACCACACCGCCATATTGATGGAGAGTCCGCGCGGATTGCCGCCCAGCGCCTCGCCCTTCACGGTCTGCGGCGGGATGCCGGACGCCCACATCTCGACGCCGGGATTGGTCGGGTCGATGTCGGCAGCCATGCAGCGTCCGACGTCGGTGTTGTGCCGGACCTGGTGCAGGATCTTCCCGGTGGCGGCGTCGCGGAACGTCGCGCCGTCGCGCTTGTTCTCGTGGCAGCACCACACCTGGAAGCCGGGCATATCCCACGCGAACTGCCGATCGTGCACGATCCGTACACGATCTCGTCCTTGCCGTCGCCGTCCACGTCGCCCACGCGCAGATTGTGGTTGCCCTGCCCCGCGTAGCCCCGGTTTTCCGGCTCATTGGAATCGAATGTCCAGCGTTTTTTGAGGTGCTGTCCGTCCCAGTCGTACGCCGCCAGATACGCCCGCGTGTAGTACCCGCGGCACATGATCACGCTCGGACGTTCGCCGTCCAGATACCCGACCGCCGCCAGAAACCTGTCGCAGCGGTTGCCGTAGTTGTCGCCCCAGTCGCGCATGTTGCCGCGCGGCACGTCGTACGGGATGGTCTCGAGGGCGGCTCCGGTTTTGCCGGAGAACACGGTCAAATATTCGGGTCCGGTGAGGATGCGCCCCGCCGGGGTACGGTAGTCGGCGTCGGCGTCTCCGATGACCTTGCCCGTGCCGTCGACCGTGCCGTCGGCGGTCTTGCAGACGACCTCCGCGATACCGTCGCAGTCGAGGTCGTAGACCATGAACTGCGTGTAATGCGCCCCGGCGCGGATGTTCCTGCCGAGGTCGATGCGCCAGAGCTTTTCCGCTTTTCCGAGCTTGTAGCAGTCCAGATACACGTTTCCGGTGTACCCGTCATGCGCGTTGTCGTGCGCGTTCGAGGGATCCCATTTCAATATGATCTCGAACTCGCCGTCGCCGTCCACATCGCCCACCGAAGCGTCGTTCGGCGAATACGTGTACGCTTCTCCGTTCGGCGCTTTCCCGTCCGCGGGCTTGTCCAGCGGGATGTCCACGTACCCGGCGGGGGCATTCTCCGGCAGGGTGTACGACGCGGACGCTTCGTCCAGCTCCTTCCCCCCGGCAACCGGCTTCACCGTGTACACGCCGCCGCCCTTGTTCTTGTCAATGAAATACGTCGCCTCGCTGACCGGGGATTCGTTGAGCTTCTTCCCGTCGCGGTACACATTGAACGACGTAAGCCTCGCGTCCTTCGAAAGGTAACGCCACGTCACGAACACCTCGTCGGCGTTCTGCCGGACCGCGATCACGCCGCGACCGAGCTTTTCGCGTTTGAGCTTCGTGAAATCGTACTTGGTCGGCGGCTGGATCTCCACCGGTTCGCGCTGGGCGAAAAGGCTCTGCGGGGGGACCGCCAGCGCGATTGCCGTCGCGGCCGCGAATAAGAATCTGTGCAACATCGATCAGTCTCCTTGGGTGTGGTTCATTTGGGGACGGGAGCAAGTTTCGGGAAATAGGTGCCGCGGAAGAACGCGCCGGAACCGAAGAGGTCGGGTCCGAAGTAGAATCCGGGCTGCGTCGGCTGGTTGTAGCAGATGTTCTCCAGCGCGAGGCTGATGCGGTACACCGGCTCCTCCAGGAACGTATGGAATTTGAACGTGGTCGGGATGGTCGAGACGTACAGCCGGAGGTTGCGGTTGTCGGTGGTGCGCATCAGCACCTCCTCGCGCCAGTCGCCGAAAAGGTCGCCCTGAAGGCACGGCGTCGCCTTCGTGCCGTTGTTCGAGTCGCAGTTGTCGAACGTCATCATGGTGACGAACGATCCGCTGTCGTAGTCGTACTTGGAGACGCGGTTCTTGTCGAGGAGTTCGCGGCACAGGTCGCCGTCCCACCACACCGCCATGTTCACGGAGATCCCGCGCGGGTTCGCCGCCACGGACTCGCCCTTCACGCTCTGCATGCCGATGCCGGACCACGCCCACATTTCGAGGCCGGGGTTCACGGAATCCACGTCCGCCGCCATGCAGCGCCCGACGTCGTTATTGTTTTTGATCTGGAAGATGATCTTGCCCGTGGCGGCGTCACGGAGCGTCACGCCGTCGCGTTTGTTCTCGTGGCAGCACCACACCTGAAGCCCGGGCATATCCATCGCGAACTGCGTCATCTGCATGGCGTCGCCGTGCCCGAGCCCGGTCGTGTAGAGGCCGGTGCCGTCGTGGTCGATGGTGCAGGAACCATATACAATTTCATCCTTTCCGTCGCCGTCCACGTCGCCCACGCGCAGATTATGGTTGCCCTGCCCCTCGTAGCCTTTCCAGCGCGGGTCCTTCGCGGTGTCGAAATTCCACCTCATCTTAAGGTCCTTGCCGTCCCAGTCATAGCACGCCAGCGCGGCGCGGGTGTAATACCCCCGGCACATCACCACGCTCGGGCGTCCGTCGTCGGAGAAGAACCCCATCGCAGCGAGGTAACGGTCACTCCGGTTCGCGTAGTTGTCGCCCCAAGCCATGCCGTCGCCGCGCGGCGGTTCGTAGTCGATCGTCTTGAGCGCGGCGCCGTCCTTGCAGGAAAACACGGTCAAATACTCCGGCCCGCTCATGATGCGCCCGCGGTTGTGCGTCCCGGCTGGATTCGCCCCGGTCTTGCGGAAATCGACCTCGGGGAGCTGGACCATGTCGCTGCCCTTCTCGCGCCAGTCGGCGTCCGGGTCGCCGATGACCTTGCCCGTGCCGTCGACCGTGCCGTCGGCGGTCTTCATCACGATCTCGGAGACGCCGTCGCCGTCGAAATCGTACACCACGAACTGCGTGTAATGCGCCCCGGCGCGGATGTTCCTGCCCATGTCGATGCGCCACAGTTTCGTGCCGTCGAGCTTGTAGCAGTCGAAATACACGTTGCCGGTGTAGCCGTCGTGCGCGTTGTCGTGCGCGTTCGAGGGGTCCCACTTCAATATGATCTCGAATTCGCCGTCGCCGTCCGCGTCGCCCACGGACGCGTCGTTCGGCGAATACGTGTACGTCTCGCCGGACGGGGTCACGCCGTCGGCGGGCTTGTCGAGCGCGATGTTGATGTACCCCTCCGGCGCCTTGTCCGGCAGCGTGAACGCCGCGCTCCATTCGTCCTTCTCGCGTCCGTTCACGACCGGCTTCACGCTGTACGTGCCGCCGCTCTTGTTGGAGTCGATATAAAAGGTGGTCAGGCTCACGGGCGTGGGGTTGACGCGCTGTCCGTCGCGGTACACATTGAACGCGACATCGGCGGGGTCGCTCGAGAGATACCGCCACGAGACGAACACTTCGTCCTTGTTCCGGCGGACCGCGATCACGCCGCGTCCGAGCTTTTCCATTTTGAGCTTGGAGAAATCATATTTTCCCTGCGACGCGGGCAGGATCACGGCGTCGGACGGGATGGCGGAGGGCGTTTCGCGGGCGGAGTCGCAGGAGACGAGTCCGGCGAACGGCAGGGCGGCGAGCAGAAGCAGTCGGTTCAGTTTCATATTGGATTATCCGTTTATCTGGCTGAAAAAGATACGCGTTTCAATGCGGACGGGGCAAATATAGCACGATTCCGGCGGAATGTCAAGGTTTTTTTGCCGTTTTCTTTGCCTTTTCAGATTGATTTCCGCTGTTCCCGCTGTATGTTATTATAGTGTATTTATCCCGGAGACCAGCCATGCCTTTGCTCGACGTTAAAAACCTTTCCGTTCAGTTCCGCTCCGACGGCAAGCTTCTGCCCACCGTCACCGACGTCTCGTTCACGCTCGAAAAGGGCGAGATGCTCGCGCTCGTCGGCGAAAGCGGCTGCGGCAAAAGCGTCACCTGCATGTCGCTCGCGCGCCTGCTCCCGGAACCCCCGGTCGTGCTCTCCGGCGAAGTCCTGCTCGACCGCGGCCCGGCGCTCGGCGGCGTGGCGGACGTGCTCCAGCTCAACGAACGCAGCCTGCGCCAGGTGCGCGGCGGCTGCATCTCGTATATTTTCCAGGAACCCTCCGTGTCCCTGAACCCGGTCTTCCGCGTAGGAGACCAGATCGCCGAGGCGGTCAAACTCCACCGCAGGGACGTCTCCCACCCGTTCGCCGAAGCCGTCGAGCTCCTGCGCCAGGTCGGCATCCCCGACCCCGCCAACCGCGCGAAACAGTATCCGCACGAGATGTCCGGCGGCATGCAGCAGCGCGTGATGATCGCGATGGCGCTTGGTTGCGCGCCGAGCATCCTGGTGGCGGACGAGCCGACCACGGCGCTCGACGTGACGATCCAGGCGCAGATCCTCGACCTCCTGCTCTCGCTGAAGAAGGACCGCGGCATGGCGGTGATCCTCGTCACGCACAACCTCGGCATCGTCGCCGAACTCGCCGACCGCGTCGCCGTCATGTACGCCGGACGCATCATCGAGACCGCGCCCGTCGCCGAGCTCATCGCGCACCCGAAGCATCCGTACACCTCCGCGCTCATCCGCGCCGTCCCCGTGCTCGGCGGCGAACACAACCGCCTGAACACCATCCGCGGCACGGTCCCCTCCCCCGACAAGTTCGGGCGCGGATGCCGTTTCTGCGACCGCTGCGAACACGCCGACACGCTCACGCCGGAGCAGCGCCGCCGCTGCCAGGAGGAGCCGCCGGCCCTCCGCGAACTCGTCCCCGGCCACGCCTGCGCCTGCCATTATCCACCCTGCATGACGGGGAAGGAGGCCTGACGTGCCCTCCGCATCCGTTCCGGCCGCGAAAAAAGACAGCCCCGCCGGCGACATGTCCCCGTTCATCATCTTCATGGCGTTCGTGATCCTCACGACCGTCATCATCATGTCCATCTACAGGATGAACGCCGAGGAGGACGCTTCCATCGACCCCGGCGGCTCCGGTTTCAGGATCGCACTGGACGCCCGCGAACCGGTCGTCTTCTCCGACGACTTCCTGTTCCCCGGATTCTATCCCGTGACCCGCGAAACCGCGCAGTCGTCGCGCCCGAGCATCCAGCGTGACGCCGTCGAGGCGCGCCGCCTCATGGCGGACGGCGAATACGGACGCGCCGAGGACCTGCTCCGCACGCTGTTCCTGTTCTATCCCGACGACCTCGAGATCGTCTATCTGCTGTCGAGCATCCTGCACGCCTCCGGACGCGACGACGAGGCGGAATACTACGATGAACGCATGTTCTTCCTGCTGCCCTCGCCCATGCCCGACTCCATCCCGTCCGGCGCGGACACGCAAGCCCCGGAAACGGAGAAACGGACCGCGCCATGAGCAAGATACGGCAGCTGAGCGACGAGGTCTGCAACAAGATCGCGGCGGGCGAAGTCGTGGAACGCCCCGCGTCCATCGTGAAGGAGCTTGTGGAAAACTCGCTCGACGCGGGCGCGCGGAAGATCACCGTCACCATCGAGGACGGCGGGCGACGCGCCATCTCGGTCGCGGACGACGGCGAGGGCATGGATGCCGACGACGCGCTGCTCTGCCTCGATCCGCACTCCACCAGCAAGATCGCATCCGAAGCCGACATTTTCGATATCGCCTCGTTCGGATTCCGCGGCGAGGCGATCCCCAGCATCGCCGCCGTCACGCGCCTGACCATCCGCACACGTCGCCGCGAAACGCCCGAGGGCGTCGAGGTCTTCATCGCGGGCGGAAAGGCAGTCTCGGAGAAGCCCGCCGGATGCCCGCCCGGCACCGAAGTCACGGCGCGCGACCTTTTTTTCAACGTCCCGGCGCGCAAAAACTTCCTCCGCACCGTCGCGACCGAGGAACGCCACATCGTTGAAATCCTGTCGAACATCGCCCTCGCGCACCACGACGTCGCGTTCATCCTGAAAGCCGACGGCCGCATCCTGCTCTCCACCCCGTCCGCGCCGTCCATTCTCCCGCGCATCAGCGAGTTCTTCGGTCGCGAATACGCCAACGCGCTGCTGCCGTTCTCGCGCACCGAACGCGGCATCACGGTGAACGGTTTCATCGCGCGGCGCGGCTTCACGCGCAATTCACGCGCAGAACAGCGCATCTTCGTGAACGCCCGCCCGGTCGAATCCGCCCCCGTCTACCGCGCCATCAAGGAGGCGTGCGGCCCCATGCTCGAACGCGGCCGTTTCCAGCCCGCGCTGGTCTACCTCATCATGCCGCCGGGATCCGTCGACGTGAACGTCCACCCGACCAAACGCGAGGTGCGCTTCCGCAACGAATTCGACGTGATCGCGGCGGTCCGCACAGCAGTGTCCGCCGCGCTCCGCACCAACGACGCCGTGATCCCGGTCACGGCGGAGGGCGTGAACGACCCGGCTGAAACGTCCGCACGCCTCTTCCCCGATTTCGCGCCGGACATCCAAACTCGGAATGCGACCTCGGAACCCGCGAACAACACATATTCTTCCGACGACGCCCCGGTCCCCGCGTCCGGCATCGTCACAAGCGTCGATTCCCTGCTCGAATCCGCCCGCGTCGGCTACCGCGTCCTCGGCCCCATGCTCCATGCCCCGTTCGGGAACGCTCCCGCCGCGCAGGACATCAACCGCGGTGCCGCGCCTCAGCAGATGCAGGACGCCGAACTGCCGATCCCGCCCGAACAGCAGCAGAACATGTCCGACAACGAGCCGCGTCCCGATTTCCGTCTTGTGGCGGAGGACGCCCCCGCGACCGATTTCGGCGGCACCGGACTGCGTCTGCTCGGCGTGCTGGAAAACTCCTACATCGTGGCGGCGATCCCCGGCGGACTCGTGCTGATCGACCAGCACGCGGCGCACGAACGCGTCCTCTTCGAACGCATCCTGAACGGCATCGACGGCACGCTCTCGCAGAAACTTCTGATGCCGATCACCATCGAGCTGTCGCCCGCCGACATGGCGTACGTCGCACGCAATCTCCACGAATTCGAAAATATCGGGTTCGAGATCGAGCCCTTCGGACGCAACACGGTCAAGCTGAACTCGATCCCCGCCGCCATCAAACAGGAAAACGTCGGCGGATTCTTCCACGACATGCTCGCGCGCATCGGCGAGATCGGCGCAGGGCAGCGCCTCGCCACCGACACGCTCGCGCGCGCCGCCTGCAAAGCCGCCGTGAAAGCCCACGACCGCCTCTCCCTTCAGGAGGCCGCCGCGCTCATCGAACAGATGTCCCACTGCGCCCTGCCCTATTCCTGTCCGCACGGACGCCCCACCATGCTCAACATCTCCATCTCCGAAATCGAACGCCGTTTCGGACGGAAATAAATAGGAAATCCCACCATGCCAGCAAGAAAGACCTCGAAAAAATCCCCGGCGAAATCCACCGTCCTCCCCGTCAGAAAAATCAAACGCATGAAAGCCGCCGCGGACGTCTCCGGCGCGGGATTCCGCCTCGCCGACCCCATGTGGAACGCCCACGAGATCCTCGCCGCGCTCGAGATGTACGCGTCGTTCGGCGTCGGGATCGTCATCTTCCCCGAACTCTGCGTCACCGGCGCGTCCTGCGGCGACCTCTTCCGCCAGAACATCCTCCTCGACGCCGCACAGAAGGCGGTCAAGTTTCTCCTGAAGGAGACCGCAAAACTCCCCGTCACGTTCGTCGTCGGCGTCCCCGAACGCTCCAAATCCGGCGTTCTCTACGCCGTTACCCTCTGCATCCGCGCCGGAAAGATCATCGCGCGCAACAAAAAGCCGCTCGACGCCCCGGCCACCGTGTTCGCGCCCATCGAACTCGTCTCCACGCTCCGCAAACGCAACCCCGAACGCCTCATCCTCTGCCCGTCCGCGGTCCCGTCCGCGCTCATGACGCCCTCGGATTTCCGTTCGTTCGCGCTCGCGGCAGCGAAGGAGCATCAGGCGGATTTCATCCTCGCCGCGCCGAAGTCCGGCGAATCCGTGACCGACGGCTTCTACGGCATGCCCGTGTGCTGTTCCGTGATGGTCCACGACGGCGAACCGGTCCTCGCCGAACTCACCGATCCGTGCCCGTCGCTGGACTTCGCCTCGGAATTCGAGCCCGCGAAAACGCAGTATCTTCTCACGTTCGAGGAAGACCCGAAAAAACTCGCCGTGCTCGGACGCGACCCGCTGCCGTTCCTGCCGAAGGACCGCACGGACACCATCTGGATCGCCGCCGCGCTCGAATCCGCCCTGGCGCACCGCATGACGTCCGCGCACGCCGACAAGCTCGTGATCGGCGTTTCCGGCGGCCTCGATTCCACGCTGGCGCTCCTCGTGTCGCACGAAGCCGTCGCCGCGCTCAATCTCCCCGCGAGCTCGGTCATCGCGATCTCCATGCCCGGATTCGGCACCACGAAACGCACGAAAAACAACGCCGCGCGCCTCGCCGAACTCCTCGGCTGCGACTGCCGCACCGTCGACATCCGGCCCGCCTGCCTCCAGCATTTCGCCGACATCGGTCATGACCCGGAGGTCGCCGACGTGGTGTTCGAGAACGCCCAGGCGCGCGAACGCACCCAAATCCTGATGGACGTGGCGAACGGCTCGAACGCGCTGGTCGTCGGCACGGGCGACCTCTCCGAGATCGCGCTCGGCTGGTGCACCTACAACGGCGACCACATGAGCATGTACGCGGTCAATTCCGGCGTCCCGAAAACGCTTGTCCGCCACCTCGTTTCGTTCTACGCGGGCGAACACGGCGGCAAAATCGCACCCGTGCTGAAGGACATCCTTGACACGCCCGTCTCGCCCGAACTCGTCCCCGCCTCGAAATCTGGCGAGTCCGGCCACAAGACCGAACAGATCCTCGGCGCGTACGAGCTGCACGATTTCTATCTCTTCCACCTCGTCCGCCTCAACGAATCCCCGCGCGTGATCCTCCGCAGGGCGAAGAAGGTCTTCGTCGGCAAATACGCCCCCGAGGAGATCCGCCGCACGCTCGAACTCTTCCTCCGCAGGTTCTTCACCCAACAGTTCAAGCGCTCGTGTTCGCCCGACGGACCCGCGGTCTCCCCGCTCTCGCTCTCGCCGCGCGCTGGCTGGCGCGTCCCGTCCGACGCCTCTCCGGCGCTCTGGCTCGACGACCTGAAATGACCGGAACGTGAACTGACCCGGACAAAACACGGACATGCAATCCTCATCCTACAGCATTCTGACCTTCTTTCAGGACCTCTTCGCGGACGCCCCCGGCATCGCGATCTTCAATCCGTACGTCTTCGCGGAGGCGATCCACGAATACCCGGTCTTCTTCGCGTTCGTCGCGTTCTGGTTCGGGTGCTGCATCGGGTCGTTCCTGAATGTCTGCGTGTACCGTCTTCCGCTCGGCATGAGCCTGGTCTCGCCGCCATCCCACTGCACAGTCTGCAACCACAAAATATCAGTGTGGGAGAACATCCCGATCTTCAGTTATCTGTGCCTGCGCGGGAAATGCCGCTGGTGCCGCGCGCCGATCTCGCCGCGCTACCTGATCGGGGAAATGCTCGTCGGGCTCATGTACATGGCGTCGTTCGTGTACGTCCTGCGCTTCCATCTCCCGCTCCCGGCGATGTTCGTGTACTTCCTGACCATCTCCGTGGCGTATCCGGCGGCGCTGATCGACATGAAGGTGCGCCTGATCCCGAACGAGCTCACGTACTCGCTCCTGATCCTCGCGCCGCTGTACCACCTGGTCCACGGCATCGGACTCCCGCCGCATCTGCTCGACTGGCGCGGATTCCTGATCTCCATCGTGACCGCCGGGCTCTTCGGCACGCTCCTGACGCTCTTCGCGTGGCTCGGCGAAAAAGCCATGAAACGCGAGGCGTTCGGGCTGGGCGACGTGAAGCTGATCGCCGGGCTGTCCGCCGCGCTCGGCGCGCTCCCCGCCCTCTGGATCATGCTTTCCGGCTCCCTGATCGCGGTCGTTTTCATGCCGATTTACTCGCTCAGGCACCCGAAATTCCGCCGCCGCGGATTCGCGTTCGGACCCTTCCTTGCGATCGGCCTCGGGCTCTGGCTCCTCTTCGGGATCCCGTTCACGGACGCGGTGCTCTACCCCGACATGGACCTCGACATCTCCGCGATCTCGTTCGTCAACGACCACCACGTGAACCACTACGACCGCTACCGCGAGCACGTCCGGGAGGTCCTGAGGGAACAGGAGGAACGCCGCAACCGCGAGGAAGAAGAAAAGGAACGGATGGAAGAAGAAAGACTTCAGCAAGAAGCCGAAGAATACGGAATCGAATCCTGAACAGTGGCGATCTAGCAAAACATTTTTCCGCCTTTTTGCTTGACTTTCCTTTTCTATACGATATATTAACAGACGGTATGGAGCTTTGACCGCTCCTTTTCTATATTCAAGTTTGAGGCTTTTATCGTGAACCGTTATTTCTGGCTGTATGCCGCGGCCTTCGCCGCGTCGTTTCTGATCTCGCTGCCGGTCGTGCCGCTCTGCCGGATCCTCGCGCGCCGCACCGGGATCATGGACGTGCCGAAATCCGAGGGGCACAAACTGCACGGGAAAGCGACTCCGCTGCTGGGCGGCGTGGCGATCCTGATCGCGTGGCTGGCTCCGGTCATCGCAGGCGCACTTGCGCTGATCGTCGCGCCGGGCCGGTTCCCGGAAGAGCTCACCGGCGGTTTCCGCAATATCTCAACCGAACTCGCGATGATCTGCGTCTGCGCGGTCGCGGCGGTCGTGCTGGGCGTGATCGACGACAAACACGCCATGCGTGCCTCGTTCAAGTTCGCCGGGCAGTTCCTGATCGCGTTCGCCATGGTCTTTTTCGGCGGACTGCACATCACGGTCTTCATCTCCTCGCCGATCCTCACGGTCCCGATCTCCGTCTTCTGGATCGTCTTCATCATGAACGCCATGAACTTCTTCGACAACATGGACGGGCTTTCCGTCGGCACGGCGGCCATCGCGTTTATCTTCTTCACGATCGCGGCATGGATCAACGGACAGTTCTTCGTGGCGGCGCTCTCGGCGTGTTCGGCGGGCGCGTGCTGCGGCTTCTGGTTCTTCAACAAGGCCCCGGCGTCGATCTTCATGGGCGATGCGGGCAGCCATCTGGTCGGATTCCTGCTCGCGGTCGTCAGCGCCCGCGTGACCTACTACAATCCCGAGGTCGCCGCGGGGAAATACGCCATCCTGATCCCGTTCTTCATCCTCGCCGTCCCCATTTTCGACGCCTTCGCGGTCATCATCATCCGGCTGCACAATCACAAGCCGTTCTATGTCGGCGACCACAACCACATCTCGCACCGGTTCGTGCGAATGGGTCTCACCCGACCGCAGGCCGTCCGGATCATCCACCTGCTGTCGATCGTGGCGGGGCTGGGCGCGATCCCCCTGCTCTGGGGCGACGCCCGCACGTGCTTCGTGCTGCTGGCGCAGGGCGTGGTGATCCTGCTGATCCTGACATTACTGCAATTTCAAACGATACCCCAACAAAACGACAACCAGGAGACACCCCACCATGAACAATCCTGAACACGTCAATGAAACCACCATGAAGTTCCGCCGCATCGGCGGTTCCTCCCAGCTCGTCATCGAGTCCGTGAACGACTTCCGCAACGCTTATGAGCTCGATCCGGCGCACTGGACGCTCACCAGCATCCCCGCCAAAAACCTGCTCTGCCCCGCCGAATTCCTCGCCCTGATCCCGCAGGACGCCTCCGGCCGCATCCATGTGAAGGACGTCCGCGCCCTCCTCAAATGGGTCATCTCCACCGTCGCAGACCTCTCCGACTTCATCACAGCCGCACCCGCGCTCCGCCTCGCCGCGCTGAACGCCGAGGACGCCGACGGACTCCGCGCGAAGGAGACCGCCGTGCTCGCGCTGAAGCGCATCGGCGCAAAGACGGATTCGGAGATCACCATCGAACAGATCAACGAGTTCAAGACGCTCGTCTCCAACGCCCTCCAGAACGGCGACGGCATCATCCCGCCCGGCCCGGTCGAGGATGCCATCACCGCAGAATGCATCAAGTTCGCCATGGCCGCCGTCGGATCGCAGAAGGACATCTCCGGCGCGGACGGCATCGGCGCCTCCGAGCTCGACATATTCGAAGGAATGCTGAATGGATTCCTCGCCTGGACCGACGAGGGAATCGCCCGCAAGGAAGCGCTCTTCCCCTACGCGGACGCCACCGCCGGACTCTGGGGCGCGTACCAGTCAGTCGCCGCCGACGTCGACGACTATTTCGAGAGCTGCCACGCGCTCGTCTACGCCGGTTCGCACGACTCCGACTCCCGCGTCCCGACCAACACCTTCGACCCCTACGATTCCTCCTCCGTCGAGGACTTCTTCAAGAAAGCCCCCCTCGCGCCCGCCGATCCGGCGTGCATCCTGCACCTGAACGAACGCGTGAATCCGAACCGCGCCGGCGCGCTTACCGCGTTTTTCGGGGCGTTCCGCGCAGCCGTCCCCGGCGACGCCGACGCCATCACCGAAGCCGAGTGGACCGCGTTCAAAGCCGCCATCGCGCCCTACGGCGACTGGACCGGCCGCAAGAACACCGACAAGCTCGACGGCCTTGATCTGGAACGACTCCGCGCGGTCGCCGCGTCCAAGGCGTTCGAAAACATCCGCGCCATGATCGCCGAGGACACCGTGGTCTCCAACAACGTGACCTGCTGCGACCTCGTCCGCAAGGTCATCATCTGCCAGACCAACCTCCGCGAGTTCCTGAACAACTTCATCAACATGGAGGCGCTGTTCTCCCCCGAAAAACGCTCCTTCATCCTCGCAGGCAAGCTCGTCATGAACGGCTTCAACTTCCACATGTGCATGATCGTCCACGACGTCGCCGCGCACAAGAAGATCGCCGCCACCAGCAACGTCTGCGTGATGTACATCAACGCCACTACAGGCACGGCACCCGCCGTGAAGTCCATGACGCTCGCCGTCGCGGTCACGGCCGGCACCATGCGCCGCCTCTTCGTCGGCAAGTCCGGCGTCTTCTACACCCCGGACGGGCTCATCTGGGACGCCGTCATCACCGACCTCATCCAGCAGCCGGTCTCCCTGAAGGAAGCCATCCTCATGCCGTTCTACAGGATCGGCGACATCATCTCAAGTCAGGCCGAAAAGCACTTCGCCGCCAAGACCAACGCGTTCGAGGCCGACGTCACGAAAAACGTCGATTCCAAGCTCGCGGGCGGCGACCAGCCCAAGAAGGAAGGCGGACTCAACATGCCCATGCTCATCATGGGCGGCGGCGTCGGCATCGCAGCGTTGGGCAGCAGCTTCGCCTTCATGGCAAAGAGCCTCCAGGGCGTCTCCGTCTGGCGCATCCTCGCCGTCCTCCTCGGCATCTTCATCATCATCTGCGCACCGTTCGTGATCCTCTCGCTCCTGAAGCTCTTCCGCCGCAGCCTCACGCGCTTCCTCGAAGCCAACGGCTGCGCCCTGAACCGCGAAATGCGCCTCACGCTCGCACTCGGACGCATCTTCACCTACGTCCCGCGCATCCCCGGCAAGTTCTCGCTCTACTCCATGAACACCGCCTCCGCCGGCGACGATCCCGACGCGGTCAGATCCCCCATCCTGAACATCATCTACAGGCTCCTGATCGTCGTCCTGATCATCCAGATCATCCTGCTCGTCTGGTTCAAGTTCTTCCTCAACTGAGCAGCAATCCCGTCAGGCATGGACGCGGCGATTCCGTATTCGGAACGCCGCGTTTTTTTCGCCCGGAAACGCCCGAAAAACGTAACTTCCTAAACGATAGCCGAAATTTACCGGAAAATCGAATACAAAACACGGTTTCCGTCTTGTTTTTTTACAAGAGGAATGTTATATTATCTTCAAACATGGATTGCGATCATTCCACAGGATGAATACGCCGCGCATGTTCCCTGAAAACGCCCGTACAAACCTACCATATAACCCAACAACATAAGGTATTTCACCATGGCAGCAATTACCGCTAACGAAATCATCGACAACTTCAAGAAAGTCGTCACCACCCAGTACATCTGCTTCGACGGCAGAATGAGCCTCCGCGAATACTGGCTCTTCGCCCTCCCCGTGTACATCCTCGGTTTTGTCCCGGTCGTCGGACAGGTCCTGCTCCTCGCGCTCCTGCTCCCCACCATCGGCGCCACGCCCCGCAGACTTCATGACACGGGCAAGACCGGCTGGTTCCAGCTCTGCGTTTTCATCTGCGGCATCGGATTCCTCATCCCGCTGTTCTTCTGCATCCAGGCCGGCGATCCCAACGAAAACCAGTACGGCCCCGCTCCCGCCGGAACCTCCAATTCCGCCGAGTAAGCATATTCCGTACTGATCCAAGTACATTCCGTCCGCGTCCGCCATCCCCGGCAGGCGCGGATTTTTTCGTTTCCCGCTTGTTATTTCCGGTTCCGCGTGTATATTATCCGCAGGCGATTTCCGGTTCGCGGACGCCAACGGCAAACCAGCTTGAAAGGACTTCCACCATGAACGACTCCAAACGCATTTCCCTGCTCGGCGTCATCGTCGAGGACAACGCCGCTTCCGACCAGATCAACAAGATCCTCCACGCCTACAGCGAGTTCATCGTCGGACGCATGGGCATCCCGTACCATTCCCGCGGCGTGAGCATCATCAGCGTCGTCCTGGACGCCTCCCCGGAAACCGCCTCCGCGCTCGCAGACGAACTCGGCAGGATCGGCGGCGTCTCCTGCAACATCGTTTCCGCGAAAAACTGATATCCGCCGCATAATCCGCCGTGTTCTCTGTCGTTTTTGAGGCGCGGCGGGATGTTCAAAATCTTTTTCGGAGAGCCCCCTGCCCCATGCAAGTCTTCCGCACGAACCTGACGCCAGGGATGACCGTTCTGCTGGTCGTCCTCGCGATCCTTTTCGCGTTCATCGTGATCCCGCTCCTCCTGATTGCGGGGTTCGTCTGGCTCGTCTGCAACGCGATCACGGGCAGTACTCCGCTCGAACTCTACCTCCGCCGCAAGGCGCGCCGCCGTCCTTCGTTCGCTCAGGACGACTTCGAACAGGACGATGTCCGCGAGACCGCCGCGTCCGGCGACGACACGATCGACTGCGAGGTCATCAGCGCCCGCACGTTCGACGAAAACGGGCAGGAAATCCGCTGACCTGTCCCCTGCCTTTCTCCGGCATCCGGCTTTTTTCCGGCTTTTTTTTGTTCGGCACTTGCTTTTTCATGGTTTAGGTTCTATAGTATCGCCATATTCTGTAAAACCTCACTTTCATCGAAGGAATCACCGCCATGAAAGCATCCTCCGTCCGCCGCATTCTCGTCCTCGCCGCAGTCATGCTCTGCACCGTCCTCTCCGCTCAGTCCAACCGCCGTACGCCATCGGTCGTCGTACTCGACCCGGCCAAGGGTTCGCCGTTCAACGACGGCGTGTTCGAGGGCTGGGGCACATCGCTCTGCTGGTGGGCGAACCGCGTCGGCTACAGCGACAAGCTCACGGACCTCGCCGTAGACGCGTTTTTCGACCAGACGAAGGGGCTGAAACTCAACATCGTGCGCTACAACATCGGCGGCGGCGACGATCCTTCGCACCGCCACATCACGCGTTCCGACTCGAACATGCCCGGATTCGCGCAGCCCGTCCGCAATGAAAACGGCGCGTTCGAGGTCGACGACGACGGCATCGTGATCTATCAGTACGACTGGGACCGCGACAAAAACCAGATGAACGTACTCACGAAGCTCCTCAAGCGCAACCCCGACGCGCTCGTCGAAGTCTTCTCCAACTCCCCGCCGTACTTCATGACCTGGAGCGGATGTTCCAGCGGCGGCGTGGGAGAACACAGAGGAAACAACCTCAGGCCGGAATACATTCCCGTTTTCGCCGAGTTTCTCGCCGACGTCGTGAAGCACATGCGCGAAGACCTCCACATGAAGCTGAACAGCATCGACCCGTTCAACGAACCCTCATCCAATATCTGGGGCGCATACAGCAACAAGCAGGAAGGGTGCAACATCGGAGACAACAATGTCAAGAGCAGCGTCATCGTCGAACTTGACAAGGCGCTCCGCAGGCGCGGCGTCCGTGACGGCATCCTCCTCGCCGTCGCCGACGAGACCTCCATCGACCTCGCCATCGACACCTTCAAGGCGCTGTCCCCCGAGGCGAAAAAAGTTTCGGACCGCATTAACACCCACACCTACGGAGGCAGCCGCCGCGCCGAACTCCAGGCATTCGCAAAAGAACAGAAGAAGCATCTCTGGATGAGCGAGGTCGACGGCACCGGCACGCTCGGCGGACAGGCGGCGGGCGACATGGGCAGCCCGCTCTGGCTCGCATCGCGTATTATCACCGACGTAAACGGCATGATGCCTTCCGCCTGGGTCATCTGGCTCGTCGTCGACCGCCACCGTTCCGATTTCAACAATATGGAACGCAACAACACCTCTCTCAAGGGTGCATACTGGGGAACCGGAATCTGCGACCACATCGAAGAAAAACTCCTCCTCGGCAAGCGCTACTACGCGTTCGGCCAGTTCACGCGCTACATCCGCCCCGGCGACCGCATCATCGCCTCCTCGCCGTCCACCCTCGCCGCATACAACCGCGAATCCGGCAAGATCGTGGTCGTGGCTGTGAACAGCGCCGCGAACGAACGCCCCATGACGTTCGACCTCGCCGCGTTCCCAAGCATCCCCGCCGCGACCGCGAAGGTCATCCGCACCAGCGGACAGGTGAACGAGGGCGAGAACTGGAACGAGGACATCCCGGCGGTCCCCGTCCGCGACAAAAAGCTCGCCGTCCGCCTCGCGCCCTTCTCCATCACCACGTTCGTGATCGGGAAGTAACTGCCGATCCGAGCTTGTAGACGCCCCGCCCCCTTCTCCGTCACCACGTTCGTGATCGGGAAGTAACTGCCGATCCGAGCTTGTAGACGCCTCGCCCCATTCTCCATCACCACGTTCGTGATCGGGAAGTAACTGCCGATCCGAGCTTGTAGACGCCCCGCCCCCTTCTCCGTCACCACGTTCGTGAACTGTTCATACGGAATGGAGATTCCGTTGAGTTCACGGCTTACTTTTTACGAAAGGAAATGACAAGCTTGTAATAGTCGCCGTCGTCCTGATAATCGTTAAATTCCAGTTTCGTCCCCTGCACCATCGGGCTCAGCATGGGGTTGGTGCGCCCCTGCGTCTCGACGAGTTTCGCCCGGACCGAGTAGTCCGGCGTGAAGTCCAGCACGAACGGCTTCGCGAGGTCGGTCCACTCCTTTCCGTTGACGGCGATCCACGGTCTCTCCCGCCCGAACATGCGGTCCGGGGGCCTGTTGGAATGCGTGGCATACGTGATGGTGTTGCCGTGGAACTCGAGCGTCTCGCGGAACTCGAAGATCCCCTCGACGACCACGCGAACTTCCTCGCCGTCATCCTTTTTTCCGGTGTCGACGGCGGATTGCCGCCCGTTCGGATTCGGCTGCGTCCGCGTCGCGCTCTGCGTGGAGAAGCCGCCGACCCGCCGGGTGTTGAGCTCCGGCAGGTTGAACCGCACCTTGTAATGGCAGTTGCCGCCCTTGCCGTCCGGGATGGCGCGCGTGGAGAGCATCAGTTTATTGGTGTCGCTCCACACCATGGAAATCGGGCTGAAGGAATACGATGCGACCGCGGAATCGGCGTCGAACTGGTACGAGACCGCCTCCGAGTACAGTTGGGGCACGAACGCCAGCACGAACGGCTCGTCCATGTCGTCCCAGTGCGTGCCGTTGATCGTCACGTCGGGCAGCGGCTGGCCGGGCTCGTGCAGGTAGCTGATCTCGTCGCCGTGGATCACGAACGTGCCCGCGCCGCAGACGTCCGCGTCGAACGTCATGTGCCGGAGCCGGACGCCGCCCTCCATGGCTTCCACGATGCCCTGCATCATCGTGTTCCACTGCCGGAGCTCGCCTTCGTCCGCGAATCTGCCGTCCGCGGCTTTCGGGGGCGTCGCCGTGCCGGTCGATGTCGGCTCATCGGAACTGCCGGGCTTCTTCAGGACGATCCGCACCGAGTACGAAGAGCTTTCCAGAATGGACCGGTTTTCCATGTCGAGCGTCGTCACGATCATTTTCTTCCCCTCGCGTTTGACGTTCACGGGCATCCACGGCATCCTCACGACCCGCGAACGCGCCCGGTACGTGACAGAGACTTCGGCGTGCTCGTAATCGGGGACGAAGCCCAGGTAGACCGGCTTCGCGAAATCCCGCAGGATGCGGCCGTTCAGGGTGATCGTCGGACCGTCCGAGTGGACGCCGGGTGCAGTCAGTTCCCTGCACTCAAGCGTGTCGTCCTCGAACGTGAACATGCACTGGGTCTCGGTCAGCACCTCGAATACGATCGCGTCGCCGCCGCCTCGCCCCGTGTTCGGGATGCCGGCGAATCCGAACGGCCCGAACTGCGGTCCGGCGGGGAGCCGCACGTCGGAGTCAACGCCGCGGATCGCGGCCGTCCGCGTATCGGCGGGGCCGCTTCCGGGCACGGCGTCCGTTTGTTTCTTCACGGCGAGTTCGACCTGGAACGTATTGAGGGCGCCGTGACTGTTCAGCATGAGTTCAGCCTTGTCTTTTCCCGGGGTCAGTTCCACGGTCGGGCCGCGCCGGTCGAGGATCGTCATACTGCCGAAATCCGGCACGAAACCGAGCTCGAACGGCGTTTCGGGATCGTCCCAGTGCGTCCCGTTCACGGTGATCCCGCTGTTCGGGTATGCGCCGGAGAACAGCGTGAAGTAAAGTTTATTATCGCGGAACCGGAGTCGCGCGGACCCCTGGAGCCGCATTTCGAGCTTGATCGTCTCCTGGCCGGCCGGCTTCACGGTCGTGGCCTCCGACTCATCGTTCAGCTTCGCCACGAACTGGCTGTTCCCGGTCCACAGGCGGCCTCCCAGCCGCACCACGAAACCGTCGGAGTATTTCGACGGCGTGAGCGGCCCGGCGCTTTTCTCCAGGATTTCGGCCGCCGCCGGATTCGTGACGAAACCGAGCTCGAACGGCTTGTCGAGATTGTCCCACGGCCTGCCGTTCACCGTCACGCCGGACGGCGCTTCGCCGAAGATCGGGTAGTAGATGATTTGACTGCCCTGGAACCGGAATCCGGCGATGTTCCCCGCGAGCTTGGCGCGGATGGTCACGTTGAACCGGTCGTCTGGCTTCTCCGACGGGGCTTTCTTCGCCACGCGGACCGTGAACTTGACCGGCGGAGCATTCCGCATGGTCGACCGGTTGTTGAAATACAGTTTCAGCTGACCGGTCAGCCGCGTATGGCTCACGGTGCCGGGCCCGGATTCCTCCAGGATCTCCGCCGTCCGCAGATCGGGCATGAATCCGAGCATGCGCGACGAATCCAGATCGGGCCATAACGTGTCGTTTACGGTCACTTTGGTCGGCATGGCGCGTTCGCTGCGGTCTTCCGCCTCATACACGATCCGGTTCTCGCGGAAGACAAAACAGCCCTCGCTCCCCCCCTGACATTCGATCGTGACCGTCGCGCAATCCTGATCCTGCGCCGCAGCGTCGTCTTTCTTCGCCGGGTCGGCTTCGATCCTGATCCGCCCCGGCACGGGGTCGCCGCTCATTTCGCTCACAAAGAGCTCCATGCCGTCCAATTCGTGCGTGAGCCGGGCCGTTCCGACATGGTCCCGCTCCACGATCTTCGCGGAGCGGAAATCCGGCGTGAATCCCAGGTTGAATTCCGGATCGGGCGCGGGTCCGCCGGAGGACGGATAGTATTGGAGGCCTGTCATCGGCCACGATTTCCCGTTGACCTTGAGGCCGGCTGGCATCTGCAGGCCGATGTGATGGTAACGAATGCTGCTGCCGACGAACTCGAACCGGCCGATGCCGTTGAACGTGCCTTCGATGACGATCGAGCCGGGGGATGAGGACGGGTTGGCGGCCTGTTCCGTCGCCGTTTTTGTCGTCTGTGCAGCCGCCGGTTTGAGCGTCTGTGCGACCGCAGGTTTTGTCTGCTCCGCCGTCGCCGTGGCGCCCCCTGTTCCGGCGTTCCGGGGCATCCCCTTCATCCTGAACGTGATGGTATACTCCGCGGCTCCGCTCTCCGGGTCGCTGACCGCAAGTTCCGCCTTGTCCGCCGAAGTCGTCAGGTCGAGCTTGCCTCGACCGTCGATCGACTTGAACATGAACGTGCTGAAATCCGGTGTGAAGTCGAGTTCGAACGGCGTCTTCAGGTCCTTCCACAGTTCCCCGTTGACCGTGATGCCGGTCGGCTCGTTGTACAGCTTGTGCTCGTAGCGGATGGCGGCCCCCTGGAACACGAAAGTCCCGATGCCGTCGATTCCGCCGTTCAGCGTGATGGTATAATCGCGCACATCGTCCGGCTTCGCCGAGGACTGAGCAAAAGCGGCAAACGGCATCGTTGCGGCGAGCAGCGCGATTCCCAGCGCCGCGCCGGCGAGTTTATGAAAGAATGTCTTTTTCATGGGTCGGTTTCTCCCGAAGAGGGTTCGTTTCAGGTTTCGTGTTCACTGGCCGGAGGCTTCATCCGCCAGCCGCAGCGTGAGCTCGAACGGGACCGGCTTCCCGGCGTTGTTCGTGACGATGATCTCGACGACGTCGCTGAATTTGCGGTATTTGAACTCGCAGTATTCGGCATCGAGCGTGATATTTTTCGGCGCGGATTCCTTCAGAGGCGCGTTCAGGGTGAACGGCCGCGTCAAGTCGCTCCACGCCTTGCCGTTCACAGTCACGCCGGATGCGTATTCCCCGCCGAACAGGTCGGCTTTGCTGCCATTGATGACGGTGCTGTACGGCTCGATATTATGGACTCCTGCGTAGTTGAGGTAGGCGATCGTGTTCCCCCGGATTTGGAATCCGGCATTCCGGTCGACAGTGCCGCGGACGACGATCCTGCGCTCCGGGCTGAACGCCGGGGATGCGACGGGGGCAGTCACGGTGTGGTCCGGGTGGTTCACGCCTTTCGTCGGTTTGTCGATGGCGGCGACCTCCTTCGGGACGCTCGGCGCGGTCGGGCCGACGGCGACCTTGAACCTGTATTCGGACGCGCCCATCTCCCAGTCGTTGACGAAGACCTCGAACTGGCCGTCATAGTTCTTCGTCACGAAGACGGGGCCGCGTCCTTCCTTCTCAACGAGGCGGGCATGCGTGAGATCCGGGGTGAAGTCGAGCGGGAACGGCACGCTCACGTCGTCCCACGGCCTGCCGTTGACCGTGACGCCCGATGCTTTACCCCATGTGGACGGGGAATCCCTCCGGTATTCGATCCTGTTCCCCTCAAAATGGATCGTCACTGACGCATCGAAGGTCCCCGCAATGGTCAGGATCACGTCGTTGGCTCGGGCGGCCCGTTCGGCAGCCTCCTTCGCCGCCGCGGCTTCGGACAGCTTCCGTACGCTCTCCGGGATGACCGGAGCGGGCGGATTCACGGCGTTCGGGCTCCGGGGGATCCCATCCCGTTTGACCTTGACCTTCAGGTTGAATCCCAGCGCGCCGACCGCTCCCGAAGAGGAGGCAAGCTCGCCGACCGTCAGCGTGAATTTATCCTTGTCCTCAGGCTTTTTCGTGAACGTCCCGCCGGGGCTCTGCACGATGATCTCCATCCCGAAATCCGCCTCGAAGGTGAGCTCGAACGGCTGGTCCGGGACATTCCACGGCATCGCATTGACGCTCATGCTGCCGGGATAACGCCCCTCGGGGTGCACGTACCGGACGGTATTCCCCTCCAGTACGAACGCGCCCTTCGCGTCGACGATCCCCTCCACCGTGACCGTGATGTCGCGCGTCTTCGCGTTGGCCTGCCGGATGAGCTGCTGAAGCTGCTGCCTGTGCGCCGACGATCCGAGCACGATCCGGTAATGTCTGGGGCCGTTGTGCTCGTGGATCAGGACATCGTATTCGACCCGCGGATCGCTGGAACGCATGTAGACGGGAAGGTTGGTCAGCCCCTCCGCCTTCGTCTCCAGCATGGCAGGCTGGTTTGTCGTCGCGAATCCGAGCTCGAACGGCTTGTCCAGGTCCATCCATGGCCTGCCGTTGACCGTGACGTTGAGCGGGCGGTCGTCGGGTTCTTCCGGCTTCGCCAGCTTTACCCCGTTGATCGTGATGTCGGGCGGTTCGCCGGACTCGTCGACGAGTTCCGTGATCGGCTTGCCGTTGACCGTGATGTTGACCGGCGGCTTCTGCACTTCGTGCCGATAAGTGAACGTTTCTTTTCCCGGCTCGAAAACGAAATACCCTCTGCCGCGGAAGTCTCCCTCGATGGTAATCGTGCCAGGCAGGTCGCTGTAGCCGATCGTGGCGGCGTCCTGCGCGAAGGCTGCAAACGGCATGGCGGCCGCGAACAGCGCGAGCGTCAGCACCGCGCCGTGCAGGAAAGATGTTCGATGTCGTTTCATGGTTTCACGCTCGTTTCTTCCCCGGTCCCGGGGTGTTGCATATCCTGTATCATAAAGTTTGTCCTTTCCTGCTCACGGGATGACGACCCAGGAGGAATCCCTGCTGTACCCGAACGACCGGAACTTGCCCAGGTCGGCCTTCGGGTAACATCCCATCGTGCCGTCCGCCTTCCGGGCCAGCAGGTCGACCACGCCGTCGCAGTCGTAGTCTCCGGCGCCCTCGATCACGGTCCCGGCCTCGACGAATCCGAGTGACGTCCAGTTCCTGCTCAGGCCGCCTTCCCACATGCCGACCTGGTTCGACCTGGCGTTGAAGAGGATCAGGTCGTTGTATCCGCTGTTCGAGAAGGTGCCGACGGCCGCGATCTTCCAGCCGTCGTCCAGCCGCCCAAGCTCGGTGAACTTTCCGTCCGCCGTGACGTGCCCGATGGTGTTCTCTCCGTACTGGAAGAGGACGGAGGCGCGCGCCCCGGCCGCGCCGGCGAAACGTCCGAGCCCGAGGACCTTCCATTCGGGTCCCTTGTATTCGCCGGGGATGGTCACCCAGGAATCGACGCCTTTCCCGTCGGGCCAGTAGCCCAGCGCGCCCAGGCCCGGCGAATGCCACAGGATGGAGTTCAGGTTCGCATGCCCGGTCAGGTTTCCGCAGTAAAGATTCCAGCTCACGCCATCGGGGACGCCCAGCACGCCGATCACGTGCCATTCGTCCAGTTTCCCGGATTCGCCGTACCCGACTTCAATGCTTCTGCCGGAATCGCTCTCGATGAAGCGCAACGCCACGAGGTCGGCCCGGTGGTCGTGGTTCATGTCGCAGCCGCCGATGAAATGAAGCGCCGGGTCCGGCCGCTCCTGCTCCTCCAGTGTGTCATCCCCGTTCAGCCCGTATTCGAGCACAGGTCCGTCCGGGCCGTCCGGCTTGTAGTAAATCGTGTCCGAATAGCCGTTGTAATGGAAGTCGCCGCCCCGCGAGGCTCTGAGACCGTCCGGGATGGCTCCGTGCGGGTCGATCGGGGCGGGCTTTTTCTCCGTTTTCAAGGAGGGCACCTCAATTTTCACGGGCTTCGTCCCGGTTTGCGTTTTGCTGGCAGCGGCGACAGCAATTGTTTTTGCGGCGGTTTCCTGCTTGTTTTCGGGTTCCGCCTGTTTCGACGGCGTGATCGTGATCGAATAGCGGGAGGCTTCACCTTCGGTCACTTCCGGTTTTTCGAAATACACCTCGAAACGGTACTTGCTTTTCGTGACCTTCACGGGTTTTGCGCCCTCGGTCTGCTCCAGCTCGAAATCCTCGGGCCCGATGTAGAACGGCAGCTTGAATCTGCCGGTCGGGATCCCGAGCCCCCAGTGCTCGTCTCCCCAGTACCTGGCGTTGACCGTCACGATCGGGTATTCGCCCGACTCGCGCCGGTAGGTGATCGTACTGCCCTCGAAAATGAAGGTCCCGCTCCCCTTGAAGGTCCCTTCCAGAATGATCTTGCGTTCCTTGCGGGTCTCATTCCACACCCGCTTCTGGTGTATTTCCTCCTCGGAAGGACCAGGCGGGATGCCGCCGCCGACGGGGATATACACGACGTCTCCGTTATTCAATTTGTAGGGGATCCCGTCCGGGTAGATGGCGCTCCACGGCACGACGTTTGCGGCGGGCGTTGTCCCGGTTTGCGCGGACGCGGCGAACGGGCCCGCAAGCAGCACGGCAAACAATGCGAGTCTCAGCAGTGCCGCCGTCTTGCCGGATCGTTTCTGGATTATGTCACATTTCATTTTTTATATTCTCCTCAAGTTCAGCATGGTTTTCCCGTACGTGGGTCAATTCCAGCCGCCCATCCCGCCGCCGAATCCGCCGAATCCGCTGTTTCCGTTTCCGTATCTGTTCGACCGTGGGGGTCCCTCGATCCACAGGGTGAACTGGAACGGCGCGGGTTCGCCGGTCTTGTTTGTCACGATCACCTCCAGCACCTTGTCGTGCTCCGAGAACGTGATTGCGCAGTCCTCGGCCTGGAACCTGATCTCCGTGGCCTTCGCCGTTTCGATGAGCGCGCCGACGGGGAACGGCTTGGCGAGGGCCGGCCACTCCCTGCCGTTCACGGTCACGTCGTACGCGTACTTTCCGTCGAACAGCGCCGGAGCCGCCCCGGACGGCCTGTCCGGGTCCGTCGCGTAGTTCTGGTAGATCAGGTTCATGCCCTCGAAGCGGAATGCGGCCTTCCGGTCGACCATTCCCTTCACCTCGACTTTCGCGCCGTTGTACATGCCCTCCGGCGGCGAAATGACCGGACGCGTCACGGGATAGCCGGGATGCGCCTCGCCGTCCGTCAGCCCGGTCCGGGGGATCGGCCTGGCGGAGCCTGTCGATCTCGGCGGCGGCAGAGCCGGCCTGCGATCCTGGTTTTTTGCCGCGATCCTGACCGAATGCTCCGCGGGCTCGATGCTGTTTACTGTCAGTTCGATCCTGTCCCGCTCCGGGATCAGCGTCACGTTCACGCGCCGTGTCGTGAGCTGTCTGGACTGCTCCTCAATGACCGCCTTCGCGAAATCCGGCGTGAAGTCCAGCGCAAACGGCTTGTTCAAGTCGTCCCACGGCACATCGTCGACCGTTACGGAGGCCGGGTCTCCGCCGCTTTCGTGCCGGTATTGAATGGCCTGCTCCTCGAAGACAAATGTCCCCCTGCCGCCGAAAACGCCTTTCAGCGTGAGCGAGATCGGGTCCGTGTCGAGGTGCGCCGGATGCGCGGCCTGGTTCTTGACTGCGATCACGACCTGATACCGCGCGGACGACGATATCTTTGAGTCGTCGATCAGGAGCTCGAATTTCTCCCGGCCCGTAGTCAGCTTCACCGTCTCGCGCCCGCGTTTGTCGACGATGACGGCCTTTTCGAAGTCCGGCGTGAAGCCGAGCGCAAACGGCGTCTTCAGGTCGTCCCACGGCGTGCCGTCGACCGTCACGTTGACCGGTTCCAGATGCGTCTCGTGTTTGTACCGGATCGTGTTCCCTTCGAAAACGAATACCCCGCGCCCGTCGAAGGTCCCTTTCAGCGTGAGCGTGATCTCCGCGGACCCGGCGGACACAGCGAACGGCATGGTCGCCGCGAGCAGAACGAGACCGAACATCATGCCCCGAAATCTTTTGAATATGCTTTGTATCATGGTTCACTCCTTGTGTTGCAGATGGTGCAGAGTGGTATCGAAACCAGAATCTCTCTGACTATTAGACGTACAAAAAGCGGAAATCTTAGCGGAAAACCATATTATTTTCGAAAAAAAGCCTTTCCCCCTCAAAAATATAGTTGTTCGCGCGTCTCCCGCCGTTATTATCACTAAATTCTACCTACAATATACCACACTAAAACAAAAAAAACAAACCGAATGCCCCGTCTGTTTTAAGATAAGTGTCGGGATGACGCAAAGCGCCTCGGCTGCGGCAGCGACGGAACGCAGCAATCTGAATGGGCAACCTGTTTCTCCTGTTCTCATCTGAATGTCTCCGGTGTTGTTGATGGTTCAAAACTCCAGTATAAAATTGGCCTACTGTTTGGAGGCCTTTATTGAACGCCTCCCCAAAGCAAGCATTCGTTTGCAACTAAGTCGAAATGTCGACCAACTTGTAAATAACGAGGAGAGAAGTATGCAATTCAAGCGGGAACGTTACCTGAACAAGCTGATTCAGCGCATGAACAACGGCCAGATCAAAGTGGTAACCAGGATTCGTTCCAGCTGGCCATCGCGAGCAAGACCAATGCAAAGCCGTGGTTCGATGATGCCGGAATCAAGCACATCGGGCTGTACGATTTCCTGTTGGACGAGGAATCTTTGAGCCGCTGACCAGCACAAAACAAGCTCAGATTACGAAAGAATTACGGAAAAAGGGGACAGCAGGACATATGATTTCCCGCTCCTGATGCGAAGATGAGGCAAAATTCACGGGGAGACGGGTACGGATTCTCAATGGGCATAAAGAGAAAAGCCCTCTGTCTCGGGAGAAGCAGAAGGCTCGAGCTCAAGATGAGGGGAGAAAATTTCCGTAATTTTCCCGTTTTCTGTTAAATCGACTCATTTCTCCCTCGAATGAAGACAAAAAAATGGTCGGGATGATGAGAGTTGAACTCACGACCTTTTGACCCCCAGTCAAACGCAAACAAGTACAAAAAGCGGGAGAAAAGCACGATTTTTCACGATTTTTTCACGATTTTTTCCTTGACATCCCCAAGTCGCATGATATATTATCACAGACCACCATGACGCCATAGAAACAAGGAAAGAACCAAGCCGCATGATAAGACAATTCAAAACGAATGGAAGCTTCTACTTTCAGTTCATTCTGGACGGCAAACGCTACAACGGCGTCTGCAAGAACTGTACCACGAAAAAGGATGCTGAGGCATACGAACGCAAGATCAAACGCGAGGCGGCCAGAGGCGATGGGCAAACAGAAGCGGAGCAATATCATCGAAATGAGCTGAAAAAAATCGTTCGATCTAAAAAGAACATTCTCCTCAACGATGCTTTCGATCTTGCCGAACAGAAGCCTCGCTCACGCGTACCGTCCAAAGGGCATGCTTCAACGAAGCGTGCGATATGGGGCGATTTTCTGGCGTTCATGCGTGGCGAACATCCCGACGTAGAAAACCTGATCGACGTTACAGATACACACGCTCAGGAATACATCGCCCTCTTGCAGAAGTCCGGGCGGTACGAAAAGACCGTCAGTTACAGCAGAGGCACAGGAGAAAATGTTCGAACCGTCACGATGCAGAAGTCCGAGGGTGCATTGTCGGCACGGACTCTCCACCTCTATCAGATGGTCTGCACCGAGGTGTTCAATCTGCTTGCGAAGGATGCCGGTCTACAGGCCAACCCGTTTGAGGGTATTCACCGGGCAAAACCTGACGCGGAAAGCCGAGAGGCATTTTCTTCAGAAGAACTCAAACTTATCTACGACAACCTGGATGATTTCACTCGGCCTCTGTTCATGATGGCTGTGTGGACGGGACTTCGTGAGGGCGACATCTGTACGCTCAAATGGAACGAAGTTGACCTCGAACAACGTTTGATTACAAGAAAGACACGCAAAACCAGAACTACTGTTCAGATTCCCATATCCAATCAGCTTTACACCATGCTCATGGCGACAGAGCGGACAGAATCCGAATATGTGTTCCCGAAGCACGCTGAAATGTATCTGGCGAACTCGGACGGCGTTTCCTACAGAGTGAAAAAGTTCCTCGAAGGACTGGGAATCCAGACAACACGCACGCCAGAGGGACGGACACGGGCAATCAGTGTAAAAGATCTGCATTCCTGCCGTCATACGTTCTGCTACTATGCCGGACTTGCTGGAATCCCGCTTGCCATAGTTCAGGCGATTGTTGGCCACATGAGCCCGGAGATGACGAAACATTATCAAGCTCATGCCACCTTGGAGGACAAGCGGCGTGGCATGGAACGTCTTTCGTTTTTCACGCCCGAATCGCTCCCCGCAGCCGTCGATGAACCGGAGAGGACTGAACTTTATGTCCTGATCGATACACTGCCGATTGAACTGGTCCGAAAGATGCTGGAACTGGGCAGGAAGGGCGGTCGGAAGAAATGAAGCAACCACTATTCATACATTGCAGGAACCTGCTTTTTGAGAAAACAGGGGAATCGCGCTTGAAAAATGAGTATATGCGCGTTAGATTTAAAGACGCTGATGCCAAACGAATCGAATTTGAACACGTTCTACAAATGCTCAAGAGGCAACAAAATGGATGACGACCAAAAAGTGTTTTATCCGGAAGCTATCAAAGCAATCAAAGATGCCATCCTTCACAGCCGTTATCTGGCAGCGAGACTTGCCAATGCGGAGCTTTTGAAGCTTTATTTCAGCATCGGGGGCTATGTGTCGGCGAACACAAGGCTGGGGAAATGGGGAAAAGGAGCAATTGAGTCTATATCCCGTGCTCTTCAAGCTGAACTTCCAGGTCTACGCGGCTTTTCCCCAACCAATATCAAAAACATGCGAATTTTTTACGAATCCTGGGCTGCGATTTTAAATCGTCAGTTGCCGACTGACGATTTTGATATTTCTGCGAATCAGTCATCTTCGGACAATGACACCATAGAAACATCCTTTCTGCTTGAAGAGTCCCAGATGGAAAAAGGAACCCCATTCCATGAGGATTTGAAGGCTTTTCTCTCAATCGGCTTTACACACCACATGGAAATTATCTATAAAGCCCAAACTCCTGAAGAGCGTTGGTATTACATCCGGCAGTGCGCTTTATGCTTTTGGAATGTCGAAACGCTACGGCGACACCTCGTGGCCGAAGACCACAAGCATACCGGAATGCTCGTCAATAATTTTGCACTGACCATGCCAGATAAAAAGCAGGTTGCCCGTGCGGTCCATTCTTTCAAGGACGAATATCTGCTGGATTTCATCAATGTTGAGGATGTCGCTGATGAGGGGGACGTGGACGAGCGAGTCCTTGAACATTCTTTGGTGAGGGAAATCAAACTGTTTATACAGTCATTGGGGCCTGACTTCTGTTTCATTGCGAATCAGCATCGCATCCTTGTTGCGGAAGAAGAATTCTTTGTTGATCTGCTTTTCTATCATCGCGGACTGCGCTGCCTGGTCGCCATTGAGCTGAAACGCGGAAAATTCAAGCCGTCTTATCTGGGACAGTTGAACTTTTATCTTTCTGCTCTGGATGAACAGCTTAAGCATCCGGACGAGAACCAAAGCATCGGACTGTTGCTTTGTCAGGAGGCAAACAAGACCATCGTTGAACTCGCTGTTCGCGATTTCAACAAACCCATCGGAGTTGCCACATACCGCCTGGGCAGTGAAATACCGGAGCCTTACCGTGTTCTGATTCCGATGCTTGATGGAGTGCAGAGGATTATTTCCGAGAATGGAAGTCCAGAGTAAACTTCAACTGAAGCAATGCCTGACCGAGGAGTTTGGCATCGAATGGAGTCAGCAGCCCTTCAGACCTTGTCTCCGCGTTGCGGAGACTTTCTCCAAAGTAACTGAGTAAGAAATACCAGATTGTCAGAAAACTAAACCAACTAATCATTTCCAAATATAAAGGAGACCACTACTGTCCGGTTAAAATATAGGAACATAATTTGCAAAGAGGTCGAGTTGTTCAGGCGCATTCCAGTCGGGAGTTTTCTTCAGGGTATCCCTGTTCAGATTGAGGACTTCGACCAGAGCAAAGTCTGACATGAGCGTATCGCGAAGCCGGTTTGCCAGTTCCGTGATGCCGTACCGGCATTTGCCTGTGAACTTGATGTAGGAGAGCAACAGGTAGAGGATGAGCGCCACGCAGATTTGTGTCATGACGGCGTTCTATGAGGTGCCGAGGAAACTTTTGATTTTGAGGTTCTGCTTGATCCATTTGAAGAAGAGCTCGATTTGCCAGCGCTGCCTGTAGATTTCCGCGATGGACGAGGCGGCAAGCTTGAAGTTGTTGGTCAGGAATTGATATGTTTTTCCCTCGTCGTCCATGAATTCGATGAGCCTGAGTTTGCCTGGGTATTTTTTGACCGAGGCGGGCCCTGTATATTCGATGCGTTCGTCGTCCGAGATCACGCCTTTCTTCGGCAGAGCCGGGCGGTGCTGTCCGGCTACCTCGAAACGGGCGTTGTTTTTGATTCTCGTGACGAAGAAAGCTCCGGCCTCGTCGATCTGCCGAAACCAGTTCAAATCGTAGTAGCCCTTGTCGAAGGTGTAGATGCTGTCCGGAACGATTTTGATGTTCTTCTTTGCGGTCTTGACATCGGCCATCTTCCCGTTGGTCATCAGCACGTAACAAGGCAGATTGCCGGACAAATCCAGCTGCGTGTGGAGTTTGATAGCCCCCTTCTGCTTCCGGTACCGAGCCCAGTTGTAGACAGTCAGACTCAGCGCTATGGTCGTGCTGTCGATGGCATAGAGCGGGTTTTTGAACTTGAAGCTGTCCTGTCCGGCAAACGTGCAGAACTACGTTTCCAACAAGCGCGTCTTCGAGGAGTTCCGTTCCAGATGGGGCGAAAAGCCGCGTTCCTCGCACTACACGCTCGACTATCGCATCGTCTGTACGGAATACGCTCTGCCGGGTGAAGGTTGGCACAGCAGCTACGAGCCCAGAGTCAGGGATTCCTGTCAGCGTAAAATCGAAGATGTCTGTGCTGTAGCGTTCAGCCTCGGATTCAAGGCAGGGATAATCCAGATGCCGGAGACCTGGGGGAAACGCGGTACAGTCTATATGGACGATAACAGGACGATTCTCTTCGCCTTCCGATGCTACCTCAACAGCAATG